>CAILKA010000460.1 GCA_903834645.1 uncultured beta proteobacterium | reverse complement strand
TGCAGTGGTGGCTTGGCCAGCTGGCCAGCCCGGCCACGCGTCGCGCGCTGCTGGAGCGCCACGAAGCGCCAGCCGGCGGATGCCTGCGCCCGCCTACACCGGCCGCTTCGCCCCCTCGCCCACTGGCGCGCTGCACGCGGGCTCGGTGGTGGCCGCGCTGGCCAGCTGGCTCGATGCACGCGCCCATCGCGGACGCTGGCTGGTGCGCATCGAGGACGTCGATGTGCGCCGCTGCACGCCCGGGGCCGAAGCGCAGATCCTGCTCCAGCTCCAGGCGCTCGGGCTCGTCGCCGATGAGCCGCCCATGCGCCAGACGGAGCGCACCGAGGCCTACGACGTCGCGCTTGCACGACTGGTGCAGGCAGGCCAGGCCTACCCTTGCGGATGCTCGCGACGCGATGTCGACGCAGCGCTGGCTGCTGCAGGGGTCGTGCACGCGCGCGAGGCCGAGCGCGTCTACCCGGGAACCTGCCGCATGGGGCTGGGGGGCCGGGCGCCCCGCGCCGTACGCCTGCTGACCTGCGGGCCAGACGCGAGCGCACAGGTCGTCCGCTGGCACGACCGGCGCCTGGGCCCGCAGCAACAGGACGTGGCCCGCGAGGTCGGCGACTTCGTGCTGCGCCGTGCCGATGGGCCCTATGCCTACCAGCTCGCCGTCGTGGTGGACGACGCGGCCCAGGGTGTGACGCACGTGGTGCGGGGCGAGGATCTGGCCGACAACACGGCACGCCAGATCCTGCTGCAGCGGGCCCTGGGCCTGGCCGCGCCCACTTACCTGCACACCCCGCTCGTGCGGGGCGCTGATGGCTTCAAGCTGTCCAAGCAGAACGGTGCCAGCGCCGCGGACACACGCGACCCGGTGCGCACACTCGAGCTGGCCGCGCAGGTGCTCGGGCTGGAGGTGCAGGGTGCGCCGCGCGGCTCGCCGCAAGCCTTCCTCGACGCATGCGTGCAGGCCTGGCGCCAGGCCTGGTGCGAACGGTGACACGCCCCGTCACCGGGGTGCGAGCTGGCCCGCCTGCGCTCGGGCATGATCACGGCTCCAGCACAGCGGCCAAGGAGCGCCCGATGATCACCACCCCCAGCGGATTGCAGTACGAGGACACGACAGCCGGAACGGGCGCCACCGCCACCGCCGGCCGGCGTGTCAGCGTGCACTACACCGGCTGGCTCTGGCTCGACGGCCAGGCAGGCCGGCAGTTCGACTCCAGCAAGGGTCGCGGCGAGCCCTTCTCCTTTCGCCTGGGCGGGGGGGAGGTGATTGCGGGCTGGGACGAAGGCGTCCAGGGCATGCAGGTGGGCGGCACACGTGTGCTGCTGATCCCCCCGCAACTGGGTTACGGTGCCTACGGGGCAGGCGGGGTGATTCCGCCGAACGCGACGCTGAAGTTCGAGGTGGAACTCCTGGCAGCCTGAAGCTGCGCGCACCGCGTGGGCCTGCGCGCTCAGACGCGCAGGAAGTGCTCGCGGTAGTGCAGCAGTTCGTCGATCGACTCGCCCACGTCGGCCAGGGCCGTGTGCTTCTGGGCCTTCTTGAAGCCATCGGCGACCTCGGGCCGCCAGCGCCGGGCCAGCTCCTTGAGGGTGCTGACGTCCAGGTTGCGGTAGTGGAAATAGGCCTCCAGGCGCGGCATGGTGCGCACCATGAATCGGCGATCCTGGCAGATGCTGTTGCCGCACATCGGGCTCTTGCCCTTGGGCACATAGACGCGCAGGAATTCCAGCACCTGCGCCTCGGCCGTGGCCTCGTCCAGGGTGGAGGCGCGCACGCGGTCGATCAGACCGCTCTTGCCATGCGTGCCCTTGTTCCAGGCGTCCATGCCGTCGAGGACCGCATCGCTCTGGTGCACCGCCAGCACCGGGCCCTGCATGCGCACCGTCAGGTGTGGATCCGTCACGATGACGGCCACCTCGATGATGCGGTCGCGGTCGGGATCCAGCCCCGTCATCTCGAGGTCGATCCAGATCAGGTTGTTCTCGCTCGAGGCCAACGTGTGGTCGGTCATCCGGGTCTTCCTCCTGCGGCTCCCCGACGGATTGTCGCTCAGCCCTACACTGCACCCTGATGAACGCCCCGGATCTCGTCACCACACTTTTCGTCACAGCCCTGCTTGGGGGCTTCTTGGTGCAGGCCTGGCTCGCCGGGCGCCAGATCCGGCACGTGGGTGCGCACCGCGCGGCCGTGCCGGCCGCCTTCGAGGCAACCGTGGGCCTGGACGCTCACCGCAAGGCAGCCGATTACGCGATTGCACGGGAGCGCTTCGGGCTCGCGGGCTCGGCGTGGGGGGCGGCCCTTCTCGTGGGCTGGACGCTGCTCGGTGGCCTCGACGCGCTGCATGGCTGGAGCCAGGGCCTCGGGCAGGCCTGGGGACTGGGCCCCATCGTCACCCAGCTGGTCTTCCTGGCTGGCTGCGCAGCGGTGGGCGGCGTGCTCACGCTGCCGTTTTCCTGGTACGAAACTTTCCGCCTCGAGCAGCGCTTCGGCTTCAACCGCATCACACCGGCCATGTGGGTCGCCGACCTCGGCAAGGAGGTGCTGGTCTCGGCGCTGATGCTGCTGCCGCTGGCCGCGCTCGTGCTGGCCCTGATGGGCGCGGCGGGCCCCTGGTGGTGGCTGTGGGCGTGGCTCGCCTTCGTGGGCTTCGTGCTGCTGATGCAGCTCGCCTACCCGACCCTCATCGCCCCGCTCTTCAACCGTTTCGAGCCCCTGGGTGATGAGGCACTGGCCACGCGCGTGCAGGCCCTGATGCAGCGCTGCGGCTTTCGTGCCCGCAGCCTGCTGGTGATGGACGGCAGCCGCCGGTCCGCCCACTCCAACGCCTACTTCACCGGCCTGGGCGCAGCCAAGCGCGTGGTCTTCTACGACACGCTGCTTGCGCGGCTCACGCATGCCGAAATCGAGGCCGTGCTCGCGCATGAGCTGGGCCACTTCCACCACCGGCACCTGCTCAAGCGCATGGTGTCGATCGTCGTGTTCAGCGGGGCCGCACTGGCGCTGCTGGGCTGGCTCAGCACGCAGACCGCCTTCTATGCGGGCCTGGGGGTGCAGCCCCGGCCCGGCCAGCCGCACGATGCACTGGCGCTGCAGCTCTTCCTGCTCGTGCTGCCCGCCTTCGCCTTCTTCGTCACCCCGATCTTTGCGCACTTCTCGCGCCGAGACGAGTTCCAGGCTGATGCCTACGCCAGCGCCCACGCCAGCCCGCTCGAGCTGCAGGGTGCCCTGCTCAAGCTCTACGAGGACAACGCCTCCACTCTCACGCCCGATCCCCTGTACGTGCGCTTCCACCACTCGCACCCGCCTGCCGCGCAGCGCCTGGCAGCGCTGGCCCGCGCCGCATCAGCCACTGGGCAGGGCCCTGGCCGAGATGGCACGGCCCCTCTCGGAGCGGCTGCTTGAGTCCGGCGGCAGTCGAGCCGGCGCCGCTCGACGCTCGCCTGCGTCTGCTCGGCGCTGACGACCGACTGGATGCGCCGGCCCTGGAGGCGCAGCTCGCGCAGCTGCCTGGCTGGTCGGTGCGCGACGGTGCGCTGGAGCGTGACTACCGCTTCCCCGACTTCGACTCGGCCATGGCCTTCGCACAGGCGGCGGCCCGGCTCGCCGCGCGCCAGGATCACCATCCCGAGCTGCGCATCGAGTGGGGGCGCTGCATCGTGCGCTGGCACACGCACTCGGCTCATGGCATCACGATGAACGACGTCGTGTGCGCAGCCCTGCTCGACGCGCCGGGCGGATGACGCCTGCCGTAGGTCTCGTCGTGGCGGCCCACGGCCGGCATGTGCTCATCCAGATCCCGGACGGCAGGCGCCTGATCGCACACCCACGCGGCAAACGCGGCGAGGCGGTGGTGGGCGACCAGGTCAGCTGGCTCGCATCGGGCGATGAAGCGGTGGTGGAGGCGGTGCTGCCGCGCCGGAACCTGCTCTTCCGGCAGGACGCGTGGCGCACCAAGTCCTTCGCCGCCAATCTGGACGCCGTGCTCGTGCTCGTGGCGGCCGACCCGCCGTTTTCGGAGCGGATGGTCGCGCGTGCCCTGATCGCCGCGCACAGCGCCGGGGTGCCCGCCTGGGTTGCGCTCAACAAGGCAGACCTCCCCCTGCAGGCGGGCCGCGCCAAGCTTGCACCGCTGGCAGCGGCCGAGGTGGAGGTGGTGGAGCTGTCGCTGCGCGACGCGCAGGCAGCAGCGGAGCTGCTGAAGCCACGGCTGCAGGGGCGCACCACGCTCGTGATGGGCCCCAGTGGTGCCGGCAAGAGCACGCTCGTGAACCTGCTGTGCCCGCAGGCGGACGCCGAGGTGGGCGAAATCTCGCGCGCGCTGCAAAGCGGCCGTCACACCACGACCACGACGCGCTGGTATGCGCTGGGCCCGAACCCCGGCGACGGTGCGCTCATCGACTCACCGGGATTCCAGGAGTTCGGGCTGCACCACGTGGCGGCAACCGACCTCGTGCGGCACATGCCCGATGTGCAGGCACAGGTGAGCGGCTGCCGTTTCTACAACTGCACGCACCGGCAGGAGCCGGGTTGCAGCGTGCGCGCGGCGGTCGATGCAGGAAGGCTCGCCGCCACGCGCTGGCGCCAGTACGTGGAGATGCTCGACGAGCTCGAGGCTGCGCGCTCGGGTCGGCCCGGCAGCCAGTAAGCCCGCCTGCCAGACGGGTGCGGCCCGCGCTTCAGCCCAGCACGTTGGCCAGCGACAGCAGTGCCACGGTCAGCAGCCACAGCACCACCGAGCGCCACACGAGCCCGACCATGCTCTGCAGGTGGGCCATCTGCGGCACCATGCCAGGGGTGGCACCCGCGGCCTCGAGCAGTGTGTCGTCCTCCCCCGGCGACACGGGCCGAGCCGGCTGCACCGCGGCCCGCTCGGGCGTGACGCCGGCCGGGGCGCTGCCTCCGAGCTGCACCCCCACGGCACCGGAGGCGGAAGCGAGGATGACGCCCTCGTTCGGACGCAGCCACAGCCCCGCATCGCGGCGCCAGCCGTTGATGGCCTCCTCGAAGTTGCCCACCACGGCGAAGCCGAAGGCGGTCATCCGTGCCGGCACGTGGTCGATGAGGTCGTAGAGACGCTGCGCGAGCGCGCGCATCGCTTCGCTTTGCTCGACCTCGCCTGGCCTCAGCCGCGGTCCCCAGTGGTTGGCCGCGGCACCGGCCAGGCGATACAGCAAGGCACCCGCGGGCCCCAGGCCCAGCGCCGACAACGCGACGAAGCCGAAGAAGACCCCGAAGACATGTCGGTGCGCCGCCAGCAAGGAGTGCTCCATGACGTGGCGCAGCACCGCGGTGCGCGGCAGCTCACTCGCATCGAGGTGGCGCCAGGCCGCCAGCAGCCTGCGCGCTTCGTGTTCGTCACCGCGATCCAGCGCGTCCCGGATCTCGGTGAACCAGTGGCTGAACTGGCGAAAGCCCAGCGTGAAGTACAGCACCAGCACGTCGAAGGCGAGCGCCAGCAGCAGGCTGTAGCTGCGCAGGCCGAGGTAGACGGCACTGGCCAGCAGCGCCGGGGCCAACACCGCCACGAGCCAGACCATCCAGGCATGGCGCGTGTGCCCTGCGTCGAGGTTGCGGCTGGTCCAGTCGAACCACCCGCTCACCCAGCGAGGCAGCCGATTGCCGCGCGGCAGCGGGCGCAGTTGTTCGATCAGCAGGGCTACAAGGACGGCGAAGAAGCTCATCGCAGGCTGCGATCATAGCCAGCCTCGAGCCGGACCGATCTGCGCGGCTCAGGCGGCGAGCAGCCGGTAGAGGTTGCGCAGCATCGCCGCCGTCGCTCCCCAGATGTAGTACTCGCGCCCGTCACGGTGCCAAGGCATCGACACGAACTCGCGTGCCGAGCCCTCGCTGTCGACCCAGGCGTGCCAGCGGTGGTGGGCCGGGTTCATCAGGAAGGCCAGCGGCACCTCGAAGGCCTCTGCCACCTCGAAGTCGTCCAGCGCAAGCTCGAAGGGAGGCTGCACCAGGGCGAGCACGGGCGTGACCTCGTAGTGCGTGACCGTGCGGTACACAGGCATGCAGGCCAGCACCTCCACCTGCTGCGCGTGCAGCCCGATCTCCTCGTGTGCCTCGCGCAGCGCGGTGGCCACCAGGCTCTCGTCATCGGGATCGTGCCGGCCGCCGGGAAAGCTGATCTGCCCGGCATGATCGTGCAAGTGATCCGTGCGGCGAGTGAGCAGCACGTGCAGCCCCTGTGCGCGCTGCACGAGCGGCACAAGCACGGCAGCAGGCCGCAGCGGATCGCCGGCCTCCGCCGGCAGGCCGTCACCGGTGCGCTCGGGCACCCAGCCAGCATCCGCGCGCAGGCGATCGGTGACCTGCTCGCGCAGGAGGTACGGCTCCAGTCGAGCAGGCGCTACAGGATCGAGATGATGGTCGACCCGCACCACCGGAACGGCGCACGGGTCCGCGACGCGCTCGCGGCGCGCGCGCTCGCTCAAGCGAGCTTGGCCTTGATGCGGGCCGACTTGCCGCTGCGCTGGCGCAGGAAGTAGAGCTTGGCGCGACGCACATCGCCGCGGCGCTTGACCTCGATGCTGGCAATCAGCGGGCTGTAGAGCTGGAACGTGCGCTCCACACCCTCGCCGCTGGAGACCTTGCGCACGATGAAGCTCGAGTTCAGGCCGCGGTTGCGCTTGGCGATCACCACGCCCTCGTAGGCCTGCACGCGCTTGCGAGTGCCTTCGACCACATTGACGCTGACGATCACGGTGTCGCCGGGGGCGAAGGGGGGAAGGTTCTTGCCCAGGCGGGCAATCTCTTCCTGCTCGAGGGTCTGGATGATGTCCATGGGGGCTCCGGATCGATCGTGCGCGGCGGTTGGTGAAGGAGTGGTGGCCGGGGCGACTGGCGCCCCCGCCGTGTCCGGCAGAGGATCGAAAAGCCTTCGATTATAGCCCGCGTGCCAGCCGGGAGAGGAAGGCCTCGTCGGCCGGGCTCAGGCGGCCCTCTGTGCGCGCCGCTTCGATCAGGTCCGGGCGCCTGCGGGCCGTGAGCGCCAGCGCCTGCTCGCGGCGCCACTGCGAGATGCGCGCGTGGTGCCCGGACAGCAGCACCTCGGGCACGCCGCGCCCATCGGGCAGCAACTCCGGGCGGCTGTAGGCCGGGCCTTCCAGCAATCCGTCGGAAAAGCTGTCCTGCTCGTGCGAGGGCGCGGGCAGCACCCCCTCCTGCAGCCGTGCCACCGCGTCGAGCAGCACGAGTGCGGGCAGCTCGCCCCCAGACAGCACGTAGTCGCCCAGGCTGATCTCATGCGTCACGTGGCGGTCGATCACGCGCTGGTCCATGCCTTCGTAGCGGCCGCACAGCAGGATGGCGCCGGGGCCGCGCGCGAACTCGCGCACCGCGGCTTGGTCGAGCCGGCGCCCGGCCGGCGTGAAGTGCACAACCGGCGCCTCCTCGCCACGCTGCGCGCGCACTGCCGACAGCGCCCGCTCCAGCGGCTCGGCCAGCAGCACCATGCCCGGCCCGCCACCAAAGGGGCGATCATCGACCCGCCTGTAGGTGTCGGTGGCGTGCTCGCGCAACGGCCACAGCTGCACTTGCACGGCGCCGCCGGCAAAGGCGCGACGCGTCACGCCGTGCTCGAGATGCGCCGCAAAGAGCTCCGGAAAGAGCGTGACGATGTCGAAGCGCACGCTGGCCGCGTCAGTAGTCCAGGCCCCAGTCGACGACGATCGTGCGCGCGGCCAGATCCACGCTGTCGACGTAGGCATCCACGAACGGAATCAGCACCTCGGCCTCACCGCGGCGCAGGCGCAGCACTGCGTGCGCGCCGGTGTCGAGCAGATCCGTGACTTCGCCGAGCGACTCGCCCTGCCGGTTCACGACCGCCAGACCGATCAGGTCGACCCAGTAATACTCGTTGGCCGCAGGCGTCGGAAAGCTTGCACGCGAGACATAGACGCGCCCAGCGTAAAGTGCCTGCGCAGCGTCGCGGTCCTGGATGCCGTCGACCTGCGCCACGACCGCCGACCCATGCTCACGCGCATGGATGACCCGCAGCAAGGCCGGCCATGCCCGAGGCGGGCCAGCCGGAAGCGGATCCGGCGGCCGCAAGTGCCACCGCTTGGAGGAAAAGAGAGCCTGCGGGTCGGTCGCGTAAGGTTCCACGCGGATCCAGCCCTTGACCCCCCACGCGCCTGCGATGCGGCCGACCTCGACCGCATCGACCGGGAACTCGGCTTCCACGGCCGGGCGACGCGGCTCGGCCGGCGCGTTCAGGCTGCGGCGCCCGCCACTGCCTTGCGAGCCTGGTCGAGCAGGCGCTCGACGGTGGGAGAGGCCTTGGCACCCAGACCGGCCCAGTGCGTGACGCGGTCAAGTGCGATGCGCAGACCCTGCTCGCCGCCAGCAGCCACGGGGTTGTAGAAGCCCACGCGCTCGATGAAGCGCCCGTCGCGGCGCTCGCGCGAGTCGGCCACGACGATGTTGAAGAACGGACGCCCCTTGGCGCCACCACGAGCCAGACGGATCACGACCATGTTGGAAAAGCCTTGTTTGAACAGTCAGTGACCGCCGGACCCTGGAGACACACAGGGCCGACAATCGGGAAGCCGGTGCGGATCGCCACTTCGCGTTCCGCACCAAGGACCGGCGCCGTAGATACGCCTCGCAAACCTGAATGACCAGGACGCGAGGCCGTCGCCGGAGAACCCAGCATTATAGTGCGGGAGATGGACGCCCCTCATTACCGCTCCAAGACCCTCGCCACCTGGCTTGCCGTGCTGGGGGGCACGCTCGGCCTGCACCGCCTGTATCTGCGCGGATGGGGGGACGTACTCGGATGGCTGCACCCGATTCCAACGGGGGTCGGGATGCTCGGCGTGCTGCGCATGCGCGAGATGGGCCAGGACGACGTGCTGTCGTGGCTGCTCATCCCGGTGCTTGGGCTGATGATCGCGCAGTCGATGCTGTGCGCGATCGTCTACGGGCTCACGCCCGACGAGAAATGGGAGGCGCGCCACAATCCGGGCCAGCCGCCTCGGGCCACGGGTTGGGGGCCCGTGCTGGGAGTGATCGTGGCGCTGCTCATGGGCGCTGGCGTGCTGATGGGGACGATCGCCTTCGGCGGCCAGAAGTTCTTCGAGTGGCAGCTCGGCCAGCCGAGCGCACAGCGCTGAGCCGTTGCCACCGGCCCTCAACGGCTCTTCAGGACGATGCCCTCGACGAGGTTGGCCACGTCTTCGCAGCGGTCGGTGATCGACTCGAGCAGTTCGTAGACGGCCTTGAGCTTGATCACCTCGCGCACGTCGGGCTCCTCGCGAAACAGCTGGCTCATCGCCGCACGCATCACGCGGTCGGCGTCGGACTCCAGCCGGTCGATTTCGTCGCAGGTCTTGATGGCCGCCTGTGCCACAGCCGCCTCATCCAGGCGCGGAAGCAGCGTCACCGCGTGCTGGACGCGCTCGCAGCAGCGCACGCTGATGTTGGCGAGCTGCACCACCTCCGGGCGGATCGTGCGCACGTCGTAAAGCGAGAGCGTCTCGGTGGCATCCTGCACCAGGTCGAGCACATCGTCCATGGCATTGATGAGGCCCAGGATCTGTCCGCGCTCGATCGGCGTGATCAGGGTCTGGTGGAGCAGGCGCACGACCTCCGCCGTCACGCGGTCGGCCGAGCGCTCGGCCGCGTCGACCTCTGCGGCATGCTGGTGGCGCAGGGTTGCGTCGTCGTAGTTCTCCACCAGCGCCAGGAAGGCGTGAGCCCCCGCGCCGATGCGCGATCCATGCTCGTCAAAGAGCGCGTAGAACCTGCGCGCGCGGGGCAGCAGCTTGCCGATGTTCATGCGCCTCTCCGGGTCGGGGCGGGGTGCCGCGAAACCAACACGTCACGCCGACGATGATGGCACGAACCCGCCATCGCGCCAGCTTCAGGCGCGAAAGATGAAGTACACCGCCCCCACGAGGCACAGTGCGGCCCACAGATAGTCGAGCTTGAGCGGCTGGCCCATCCAGACCACCGCGAAGGGCACGAACACCGCCAGCGTGATCACCTCTTGTGTGATCTTGAGCTGCGCCAGTGTGAAGCCGCCCGCCCAGCCGATTCGGTTCGCCGGCACTTGCAGCAGATACTCGAACAACGCGATGCCCCAGCTGACGAAGGCGGCCACCCACCAGGGCGAAACCGAGAAGTGGCGCAGGTGCCCGTACCAGGCAAAAGTCATGAAGAGGTTGGACAGCAGCAGCAGCCCCACCACCTGAAGCCACACGGTTGCACCCATTCACCGCCCCTCGTGCCCGGGGCCTTCCCCACCCGCAGGCCCCGAAGGCGAGCCCGCGTCATCCGCCCCGGCCAGCGAGGCGCGCCCACCACGCCGGCGCCGGCGCCGGCGCTTGCGCGGCGCGGAGCCCTCACCACCCTCGGAGCCGTCGGCGCCCTCGGCGTGATCGGGGGCTTCGCCCGGCTCGACCTCCTCGTGTGCCTCATCCGTACGACCAGACCCGGTGGGCGCCACACGGGCGCCCGCTGACGAGACCGATGCGGGGGGGGTGCTCGTCGATGTCCGGCCGGCCGACTTGCGCGGCGCTGCGCGAGCCTTCGCGTCCTGCAACAACGCCTCGCGCTCCTCCTCGGTGCCCAGGGAATAGTCTTCCCACCAGTCGGCAAGCTCGGGGTTCACCTCGCCCACGTCGGCACGCAGGCGCAGGAAGTCATAGCCCGCCCGAAAGCGCGGCTGCTCCACCAGCGAGGCCGCCGTGGCCGCCGTGCGGCGCTCGAAGCGCGGCTGCATCTGCCAGATCTCGCGCATGTCGGAGGCGATGCGGCCGCGCCCTGAGATGTCGCCGATGCGCGCATCGAAGACGGCATCGATCGCCTGCTGCAGCGCCGGAAACGGCGATTCGCCCTGCGCGCGAGCCGCCGCCCAGCGCTGCTGCACGTCGTACCACAGCAGGCAGGCCAGCAGGAAGCTGGGCGCCACCGCGCGGCCCTCTGCCACGCGCCGGTCGGTGTCTTGCAGGGCCAGGCGCACGAAGGCGTCGCGCCGCGTGCCGGCCTCGCCCTCCACGGGCGCAAGGGCGGCGTCGAGCACGGCGAAGACGCCTCGCTCCAGCCCCTGGCGGCGCAACTCCTCCAGGCTCGCGATCGCGTGCCCGGTCTGCAGCAGCTTGATCATCTCGTCGAACAGGCGCGAGGCCGGCACGTTGGCCAGCAGCGGCGCCATCTCCCGCACCGGAGCCTGGGTACGCGCATCGAGCGTGAAGCCGAGCTTGGCCGCAAAGCGCACGGCACGAATCAGGCGCACGGGATCCTCGCGGTAGCGCGTGGCGGGGTCGCCGATCATGCGCAGCACGCGTGCGCGCACGTCCGCCAGGCCTCCGTGGTAATCGACCAGGGTCTGCGTCAGCGGCTCGTAGTACATCGCGTTGACGCTGAAGTCGCGGCGCGCCGCGTCCTCCACCTGCGGGCCCCAGACGTTGTCGCGCAGCACCCGGCCACTGGCGTCCACCACGTGCGACTTGCCGGCAAGTTCGCTGCGCGAGGTCTTCTCGTTGCCCTGTACCTGCTCGGCAGCCTCGGTGTCGAGCAGCGCCCGGAAGGTCGACACCTCGATCACCTCGTGCTCGCGCCCTCGGCCGAACACGACGTGCACGATCCGGAAGCGCCGCCCGATGATGAAGGCACGGCGAAACAGCGCCTTGACCTGCTCGGGGGTGGCGTCGGTGGCAACGTCGAAGTCTTTCGGGCGCCGGCCCACGAGGAGGTCGCGCACCGCCCCTCCCACGACGTAGGCCTGGTGGCCCGCCTCGCGCAGGGAGCGCACGACGCGCACGGCGCGCTCATCGAGCAGCGAGGGGTCGATGCCGTGCTCGGCTGCCGGGATCTCGCGCCGTGTGCCCAGCAAGGGCGGCGCCGGCGGCGGCAGTGAGGGCGCAGGCGGCTGGGCTGCGCCGGATTGGCCGAGCAGGCGCTGGATGAACTTCTTGATCATGGGAAAAGCCTCAGGACGGGCCAGCCGCGCTGCGCCGCAAAGCGTTCGAGCGCCGGCCCTGGGTTCGTGGCCACCGGGTGCGAAACCTGCTCGAGCAGAGGCAGGTCGTTGGTGGAATCACCGTAATAGGTGCTGCGCGTACAGGCCGCAAGCGTCGTGCCCAGGCCCGCGAGCCAGTTCTCCACGCGCATGACCGTGCCCGCGCGCAGCGCGGGTGTGCCGCGGATACGACCCGTGACGCGGCCCGCAGCATCGCGCTCGAGCTCGGTGGCCAGCAGGTGCGTGATGCCCAGGGCTGCGGCGATGGGCGCG
>CAILKA010000459.1 GCA_903834645.1 uncultured beta proteobacterium | reverse complement strand
GCATCGCCTGAGGTCCGCCATGCAAGCCTTCACCGTGCACAAGGGCCTTGCCGCCCCCATCGATCGCGAGAACGTCGACACCGACGCGATCATTCCCAAGCAGTTCCTGAAGTCCATCCTGCGCACGGGCTTCGGCGAGAACCTCTTCGATGAGTGGCGCTTCCTCGACAAGGGCGAGCCAGGCAAGGACCCGGCCACGCGCCGTCCGAACCCCGACTTCGTGCTCAACCAGCCGCGCTACCAGGGCGCCTCGGTGCTGCTGGCGCGGCGCAACTTCGGCTGCGGCTCGAGCCGCGAGCATGCGCCGTGGGCCCTCGACCAGTACGGTTTCCGCGCGGTGATCGCCCCGAGCTTTGCCGACATCTTCTTCAACAACTGCTACAAGAACGGGCTGCTGCCCATCGTGCTGCCCGAAGCCGATGTGGCGCGCCTGTTCGACGAGGTGGCCGCCTTTCCCGGCTACGCCCTCACCATCGACCTGCCGCGCCAGGTGGTGGTCAAGCCCGATGGGGTCGAACTGCCCTTCGAGGTGCAGCCCTTTCGCAAGTACTGCCTGGTCAACGGTTTCGACGACATCGGGCTGACGCTGCGCCACGCAGACAAGATCCGCGCCTACGAGGCCGAGCGGCTCGCGCGCATGCCGTGGCTCGCCACGCGCGACGTGGTCTGAGGGAAGGAACGAAGATGTTGGTGGCGATTCTTCCCGGCGACGGGATCGGGCCGGAGATCATGGCCGAGGCCGTGAAGGTGCTTGGCGTGCTGGAACTGGGCCTGGTGCTCGAGACGGCCCCGGTGGGCGGCGCGGCCTACGAGGCGCACGGGCACCCATTGCCCGAATCGACCCTGCGCCTGGCGCAGGCGGCCGACGCGATCCTCTTCGGCGCCGTAGGCGACTGGAAATACGACAAGCTCGAGCGGGCCCTGCGCCCCGAGCAGGCGATCCTGGGCCTGCGCAAGCACCTGGGGCTGTTTGCGAACTTCCGCCCGGCCATCTGCTATGCCGAGCTCACGCACGCCTCGAGCCTCAAGCCCGAGCTCGTGGCGGGCCTGGACATCCTCATCATCCGCGAGCTGACGGGCGACATCTACTTCGGCCAGCCGCGCGGCCGGCGCACCGCGCCCGACGGTGCCTTTGCCGGTGCCGAGGAGGCCTTCGACACGATGCGCTACACGCGCCCGGAGATCGAGCGCATCGCGCACGTGGCCTTCCAGGCGGCGCGCCGGCGCGCGGGCGGGCGCGGCGGCAAGGTGACGAGCGTGGACAAGGCCAACGTGCTGGAGACCTTCCAGTTCTGGAAGGACGTGGTGACCGAGGTGCACCGCGACTACCCGGACGTCGCGCTCGACCACATGTACGTGGACAACGCCGCGATGCAGCTCGTGCGCGCGCCCAAGCGCTTCGACGTGGTCGTCACCGGCAACATGTTCGGCGACATCCTGTCCGACGAAGCCTCGATGCTCACGGGCTCGATCGGCATGCTGCCCTCGGCCTCGCTGGACGCGCGCAACAAGGGCCTGTACGAGCCGAGCCACGGCAGCGCCCCGGACATCGCCGGGCAGGGCGTGGCCAACCCGCTGGCTACAATCCTGTCTGCCGCCATGATGCTTCGCTACACCCTCCAGCAGCCCGAGGCGGCCGACCGCATCGAGTCGGCCGTTCGTGCGGTGCTGGCCGCGGGCCTGCGCACCGGTGACATCTGGAGCGAGGGCACGCGCCGGGTGGGCACGCGCGAGATGGGCGACGCGGTCGTGGCCGCGATCACCGGCAAAACGATCACGACGAGCTGAACGCTCCCGGATCGTCTCGCCCCTTCCCGGACCCTGGCGATGCGAGCCGGGGATGACAGGGGTCCGGAGCGTTGGAAGGCAGGAATCTCATGGCACTGCAGGCAAATCCCGTTGTGGGCCTCGTGGGCTGGCGCGGCATGGTGGGCTCGGTCCTGATGGACCGCATGCGCGCAGAGGGCGACTTCGCGCTCATCGAACCCGTGTTCTTCTCCACCAGCAGCGCCGGCGGGCCGCTGCCTGCAGCCATCGCCGACCTGGGCAAGAACGAGCGCTCGCTGCGCGACGCGTCGGACCTGTCGGCGCTGGCGAAATGCGACGTGATCCTGAGCTGCCAGGGCAGCGACTGGACGAAGGCCACCTACCCGGCGCTGCGCGCGGCGGGCTGGAAGGGCTACTTCATCGACGCCGCCAAGACGCTGCGCATGGCCGACGACGCCGTCATCGTGCTCGACCCGGTGAACCTGGACGTGATCCGCGATGCGATGGTGCGCGGGGTGCGGGACTACATCGGCGGCAACTGCACGGTGAGCTGCATGCTGATGGGGCTGGGCTCGCTCTTCAAGGCGGACCTGGTGGAGTGGATGACGGCCACCACCTACCAGGCCGCCTCGGGTGGCGGCGCGCAGCACATGCGCGAGCTGCTCACGCAGATGGGCACGCTCCACTCCGCGGTGCGCGACCAGCTCGCCGACCCGGCCAGCGCCATCCTTGACATCGACCGCCAGGTGGTGGCTACGCAGCGCGGGCTGTCGGCCGAGGAGACGAAGAACTTCATGGTGCCCCTGGCCGGCAGCCTCATCCCCTGGATCGACGTGGACCGCGGCGACGGCACGAGCCTGGAGGAGTGGAAGGGCGGGGCCGAGACCAACAAGATCCTGGGCCGCGGGCCGGGCTTTGCCGCGCCGGCAGTTCCGATCGACTCGATCTGCGTGCGCGTGGGCGCGATGCGCTGCCACAGCCAGTCATTGACGATCAAGCTGCGGCGCGACGTGCCGCTGGCCGACATCGAGGCCATGGTCGCTGCCGACAATGCGTGGGTGAAGCTGATCCCCAACACCCGCGAGGCGACGCTGCATGGCCTCACGCCGGTGCAGGTCACGGGCACGATGGACATCCCGGTGGGGCGGCTGCGCAAGCTGGCCCTGGGCCCGACCTACCTGGGCGCCTTCACGATCGGCGACCAGCTGTTGTGGGGCGCGGCCGAGCCGCTGCGCAGGATGCTGCGCATCCTGCTCGAGGCCTGAGGCGTGGTCCGGCAACGGTCGCTCGGGGTGCGTTTGCGCGATGTGCGCCGGGCGGGCCGGGTTTGCAGTCTTTTTACCCTGCCGCGAAACCGATATCCTTGGCGTCCGGGATCGAGAAGGCGGTCGGCTTGCAAAGGATGTGG
>CAILKA010000458.1 GCA_903834645.1 uncultured beta proteobacterium | reverse complement strand
GTGCGCCGGCGCCCTCGGGGCCGGTCAACCCGGCGATGAACCCGCCGCCGGTGCCTGGCCTTGCGCAGGCGCCGCCCGCGCCGCCCGCGCCGCCCGCGCCGGTTCCGCAGCCGCCTGAGCGGCAGCCATCCGCACGGCAGCCGACTGCCAAGCCTGCGCCGAGTCCTGCGCCGAGTCCTGCACCTGCCAAGAAGCCGGCACCCGTGCCAGCACCGGCCGTGAAGGCGGCGCCGGCTCCCGCCTCCCCGAGCGCCCGTTCAGCCTTGCCCACGCCGGGTCCTGCTGCGGCTTCTGCGCCGCCGCAAGCGCCCTCCGCATCCCCCACGCTGCCGATGCTGGCCGACCTCCCGTCGGATGTGCGCGCCGCGATGCCCAGGCTGAGCGTCTCGGGGGCCGTCTACTCGCCCGATCCGTCGGCGCGCATCCTGCTCATCAACGGCCAGGTGCTGCGCGAGGGCGATGCCGTGGCGCCGGGCCTCGTGCTCGAGCGCATCGGCCCGCGCCAGGCGGTGCTGTCGTGGCAAGGCACGCGATTCCAGATCAAGCTCTGATTCAAGCCCGGATACCCGACCCCATGAACGATCTCTTCGACCCTCCCCCGGCCGAGCCGGTGGCCCCTGGCGACGCCGTGCCGCTGGCCGACTACGCCGAGCGCGCCTACCTCGAGTACGCGCTGAGCGTCGTCAAGGGCCGGGCGCTGCCCGATGTGTGCGATGGCATGAAGCCCGTTCAGCGCCGCATCCTGTACTCGATGCACCGCATGGGGCTGGCCTTCTCCGGCGCCTCGGGCGCCAAGCCCGTGAAGAGCGCGCGGGTCGTAGGCGACGTGCTCGGCCGTTTCCACCCGCACGGCGACCAGGCCGCCTATGACGCGCTCGTGCGCATGGCGCAGAACTTCTCGCAGCGCTATCCCCTCGTGGATGGCCAGGGCAACTTCGGCAGCCGCGACGGCGACGGCGCGGCGGCGATGCGCTACACCGAGGCCCGCCTGGCGCCGATCGCACGGGTGCTGCTCGACGAGATCGACGAGGGCACGGTCGACTTCCAGCCCAACTACGACGGCTCCACCGAGGAGCCGCGCCAGCTGCCTGCACGGCTGCCCATGGTGCTGCTCAACGGTGCCTCGGGCATCGCGGTGGGCCTGGCCACCGAGGTGCCCAGCCACAACCTGCGTGAGGTGGCAGCCGCCGCGGTGGCGCTCCTCAAGGACGAGCGGCTGAGCGACGACGCGCTGCATGCGCTGCTGCCCGCCCCCGACTTCCCCGGCGGTGGCCAGATCATCAGCCCGCAGGCCGACATCCGGGCCGCCTACGCGAGCGGGCGCGGCAGCCTGAAGATGCGCGCGCGCTGGAAGATCGAGGACCTGGCGCGCGGGCAGTGGCAGCTCGTCGTCACCGAGCTGCCCCCTGGCACGAGCACGCAGAAGGTGCTCGAGGAGATCGAGGAGCTCACGAACCCGAAGGTCAAGGCGGGCAAGAAGGCGCTCACCGGCGACCAGACCCAGCTCAAGGCCAGCGTGCGGGCGGTGCTCGAGTCGGTGCGCGACGAGTCGGGCCGGGATGCACCGGTGCGGCTCGTCTTCGAGCCGCGCAGCCGCACGGTGGAGCAAGGCGAGCTCGTGACGACGCTGCTGGCCCACACGAGCCTCGAGTCGAGCGTGCCGGTGAACCTGACGATGGTAGGCGGTGACGGCCGCCCGACGCAGAAGAACCTGCGCCAGATCCTGTCGGAGTGGCTGGTCTTTCGCCAGCAGACGGTGCAGCGCCGCACCCGGCACCGGCTCGAACGCGTGCTCGACCGCATCCACGTGCTCGAGGGGCGGCAGCTCGTGCTGCTCAACATCGACGAGGTGATCCGGATCATCCGGGCCGCCGACGAGCCCAAGCCGGCGCTGATGGCGCGCTTTGCCCTGAGCGAGCGCCAGGCCGACGACATCCTGGAGATCCGGCTGCGCCAGCTTGCGCGGCTGGAGGCGATCCGCATCGAGCAGGAGCTGGCGGAGTTGCGCGCCGAGCGCTCGCGGCTGGAGGAGATCCTGGGCAGCCCGGCGGCGCTCAAGCGCACGCTGGTGCGCGAGATCGAGGCTGACGCCAAGGCCTTCGGCGACGAGCGCCGCACGCTCGTGCAGGAGGAGCGGCGCGCGGTGGCCGAGGTGCGCGTGGTCGACGAGCCCGTGACCGTGGTGGCTAGCCTGAAGGGCTGGGTGCGGGCGCTCAAGGGCCACGAGGTGGAAGCCGCGACGCTGCCCTTCAAGCCCGGCGACGGCCTGTACGGGGCCTTTCGCTGCCGCAGCGTCGACACGCTGGCGGTGCTCGGCAGCAACGGCCGCGCCTACAGCGTGGCGGTGGCTCAGCTGCCCGGGGGCCGTGGCGACGGTGCGCCGATCACGAGCTTCATCGACCTGGAGAC
>CAILKA010000457.1 GCA_903834645.1 uncultured beta proteobacterium | reverse complement strand
CGCCTTTTCGCTCGGCATCGCGTTCTTCATCCTGGCCAAGGTCAAAGGCTACTCGTGGATCACCGCCATCGTCTTTGCGATCGGCATCATTGTCGCCAATGTGCCCGAGGGCCTCCTCCCACAGATGACCGTCGCACTCACGCTTACGGCGCAGCGCATGCTCAAGATGGGCATGCTCGTCTCCAACCTCGAGATCATCGAGACGCTCGGCGCCGTCACCGTGATTTGCTCCGACAAGACGGGCACACTCACGTGCAATCGAATGACCGTCGCGCACGTCATGTACAACATGACTATCCACACGACGCCCGAGACGACGGACTTGGACGAGGACAAGGCCGGCCCGAAGAAGATTGACCGGTACGACAAGGACAACAAGTCGTTTGAGCTCCTCCGCAGGGTCACGACGCTCAACACCGACGCGGTCTTCCTCGACGAAGCCGTGGACGAGAAGACAGGTCTTAAGGTCGACGTTCTCAAGCGGAAGGTGAAGGGCGACGCTTCCGAGGCGGCGATGATCAAGTTTGTGCATCCTTTCCGCGACATCACTGATTGGCGCGCTAAGTGCCCGATGAAGATCAAGATCCCGTTCAACTCGAGCAACAAGTGGATGGTCATGTGCACCGAGGCCGAGGGCGACAGCCAGGCCGAGCGTGACGCCAAGCCGCTGCACCTCATGATGAAGGGCGCGCCAGACCGTGTGTGGAACCGATGCAGCCATGTGATCGGCAAGGACGGAGAGCGAATCGAGATGACGGACGCCGTTAAGAAACAAGTCGAGGCCCTCAACTCCTCACTGGCCAAGCGCGGCGAGCGCGTGCTTGCATTCGCCACGCAGGTCCGGCGGCCCTTCCCTCGCCCGTTCTCACGTGCCGCGTTTCAGCTCCTGCGTGTGCCGTGATCGCGCCCTGCTGCTTATCGGGTTGGTCGTGGAGTGCGCGTTCTCTTAGCTCGGCGGCTGCAGGAGCTCAACCGCACGGACTTCCCTCCGGGATTCAAGTTTGACTCGGATGCCCAAGACGGATACAAGGGCAACGTGAAGGGTGACACGGGCAACTTCCCGCTGACAGGCTTCACCCTCGTGGGCTTCCTCGCACTGATCGACATCCCGCGCAGCACGGTCAAGCCGGCCATCGAGCTCTGCACCAAGGCCAGCATTCGCGTGTACATGGTCACTGGCGACCACCCTGAGACGGCGCACGCGATCGCGAAGCAGCTCGGCCTGGTGAGCAGCCCGACGCTGGGTGAGGTGCAGGCGGGCGATTACGACGAACAGAAGTTCCCGCACCTCAAGGACCTGGCGGATAAAGCCCGGGCGAACCAGGCCAAAGGCCAGCCGACCATGGATGCGGCGGCGAAGGCGGTGAAGGAGGCCGAGGCTGCGCTTGAAGCCGCCAAAGCCTCAGGCGACAAACCGAAGGAGGAGGCGGCGAAGAAGGAGCTACAGGCGAAGAAGGCCGCGAAGGCGCAGGAGGACAACCTCTGGATACTCACGGAGGAGGACTACCTGCCGAAGGAGTTCCAGGACTATCTCCAGGAGGGCAAGGAGGCGAGGGAGAAGGCT
>CAILKA010000456.1 GCA_903834645.1 uncultured beta proteobacterium | reverse complement strand
CGTCAAGGTCGAGTGCCCGACGCAGACGGAAATCCTGATCAAGGGTGCCGACCGCCAGGCCGTCGGCCAGGTGGCCGCCGAGGTGCGTGCGATCCGTCCGCCCGAGCCCTACAAGGGCAAGGGCATCCGCTACGCGGATGAGCGGGTGGCGCTCAAGGAAACGAAGAAGAAGTAATGAGCCGCACCATGCTGAACAAGAAGGAACAGCGTCTGCGCCGTGCGCGCCAGACCCGCGTGCGCATCGCGCTGCAGCGCGTGGCGCGCCTGACGGTCTTCCGCTCCAACCAGCACATCTACGCCAGCGTCATTTCCGACGATGGCGCCAAGGTGGTGGCGAGCGTCTCCACGGCCGAGAAGGCGCTGCGCGCGCAGCTGGGCAACGGGGGCAACACCGCAGCAGCCAGCGCGGTGGGCCGGCTCATTGCCGAGAAGGCCCGGGCCGCGGGGATCGAGCGTGTGGCTTTCGACCGTGCGGGCTTTGCCTACCACGGCCGAGTGAAGGCACTGGCCGAGGCCGCCCGCGAGGCTGGCCTGCAGTTCTGAGTCGTCGACGAATCGAGGAACGCACGAGATGGCGAAGTTTCAACCCCGCATGGCCGACGAAGGCCGCGACGACGGCCTGAAGGAAAAGATGATCGCGGTCAACCGCGTCACCAAGGTGGTCAAGGGCGGCCGGATCCTGGGCTTTGCCGCACTCACGGTGGTGGGCGATGGCGATGGCCGCATCGGCATGGGCAAGGGCAAGGCGCGCGAAGTGCCGGTGGCCGTGCAAAAGGCGATGGAAGCCGCGCGCCGCGGCATGTTCAAGGTGCAACTCAAGGGCGGCACGATCCACCACAACGTGGTGGGCGAACATGGCGCTGCCAGGGTGCTGATGGCGCCGGCCAAGCCCGGTGACGGCATCATCGCCGGCGGCCCGATGCGCGCCGTCTTCGAGGTGATGGGCGTGACCGACATCGTGGCCAAGAGTCACGGCTCGACCAATCCCTACAACATGGTGCGTGCCACGCTCGATGCGCTCAAGCGCTCGAGCACGGCGGCCGAGGTCGCGGCCAAGCGCGGCAAGACGGTCGAAGAAATCTTCAACTGAGTCGCAGGCGCGCGCGGAGAACCCTGATGTCCGACAAGAAAACGCTGAAGGTCAAGCTCGTACGCAGCCCCAACGGCTGCAAGGCCTCGCACCGCGCCACGGTGGCGGGCCTGGGCCTGCGCCGGCTGCAAAGCGAGTCTGTTCTGGAAGACACGCCTGCGGTGCGCGGCATGATCAACAAGATCTCGTACCTCGTGAAGGTGCTGTGATGGAACTGAACAACATCAAGCCGGCCGCCGGCTCCAAGCGCGGACGCCGTCGCGTGGGCCGTGGCATCGGTTCGGGCCTGGGCAAGACGGCCGGACGTGGCCACAAGGGCCAGAAGTCGCGCGCAGGCGGCTTCCACAAGGTGGGTTTCGAGGGCGGCCAGATGCCGCTGCAACGCCGCCTGCCCAAGCGTGGCTTCAAGTCCGCGGCCAAGCCCTTCCAGGACGAAATCAGCCTGACCGACCTGCAACGCCTGGCGCTCGATGAGATCGACCTCGTGTCCCTCAAGCAGGCGGGCCTGGTGGGCCAGCGTGCCAAGGTGGTCAAGGTGGTGAAGTCGGGCGAACTCACCCGCAAGGTGTCGCTCAAGGGCATCGGCGCCACGGCTGGCGCCAAGGCCGCGATCGAGGCTGCTGGCGGCTCGGTGGCCTGAGGCCCGCGCCTCAACGCACGGCTCCCGCCTGAAAGAACGCTTCTCCCGTGGCGACCTCCGCTTCCACACTGGCCAAGAGCGGCAAGTTCGGCGACCTTCGTCGTCGGCTGGTCTTTCTGTTGCTGGCGCTCGTCGTCTATCGCATCGGCGGGCACATCCCGGTGCCGGGCATCGACCCCGCGCAGCTCGAGCAGCTCTTCAAGAGCCAGGGCGGCGGCATTCTGAACCTGTTCAACATGTTCAGCGGCGGAGCGCTGTCGCGCTTCACGGTGTTCGCGCTCGGGATCATGCCGTACATCTCGGCGTCGATCATCATGCAACTGATGACCTACGTCGTGCCTTCGCTCGAGGCGCTGAAGAAGGAAGGCGAGGCCGGTCGGCGCAAGATCACGCAGTACACCCGCTACGGCACGCTGTTGCTGGCGCTGTTTCAGTCGCTCGGCATCGCGCTGGCGCTGGAAGGCTCGCCAGGCCTCGTGCTGAGCCCGGGATTTGGCTTTCGCGTCACGGCTGTCGTGAGCCTCGTGGCGGGCACGATGTTCCTGATGTGGCTGGGTGAGCAGATCACGGAGCGGGGGCTGGGCAACGGCATCTCGATCCTGATCTTCGCGGGCATCGTGGCTGGCCTGCCGAGCGCGATTGCCGGGCTCTTCGAACTCGTGCGCACCGGCTCGATGAGCATCATCGCGTGCATGTTCATCCTCGCGCTCGTGCTGTTCGTGACCTTTGCCGTCGTGTTCGTGGAGCGCGGGCAACGAAAGGTGCTGGTCAACTACGCCAAGCGCCAGGTGGGCAACAAGGTCTACGGCGGGCAGTCGTCGCATCTGCCGCTCAAGCTGAACATGGCGGGTGTGATTCCGCCGATCTTCGCCTCGTCGATCATCCTGCTGCCGGCCACGGCCGTCGGCTGGATCGCCACTGGCGCCACGGAGAGCTGGTTCACGCGCCTCCTCAAGGACAGCTCGGCGCTCCTGCAGCCCGGGCAGCCGATCTACGTGCTGCTCTACGCGGGCATGATCGTGTTCTTCTGCTTCTTCTACACGGCGCTCGTGTTCAACAGCCGCGAGACCGCCGACAACCTCAAGAAGAGTGGTGCGTTCATTCCCGGGATCCGACCCGGCGACCAGACCGCCCGCCATATCGACCGCATCCTGGCTCGCCTGACGCTCGCTGGCGCCATCTACATCACGGCGGTGTGTCTGCTGCCGGAATTCCTTGTCTTGCGTTACCAGGTACCGTTCTACTTCGGCGGCACGTCGCTGCTGATCATCGTTGTCGTGACGATGGACTTCTGGGCGCAGGTGCAGAGCTACGTCATGAGTCAGCAGTACGAGTCGCTGCTGAAGAAGGCGAACTTCAAGGCGAGCTGATGCGAGATGTCCAAGGATGATGTCATCCAAATGCAGGGTGAGGTCGTGGAAAACCTCCCCAACGCCACCTTCCGCGTCAAGTTGGAGAACGGGCACCTGGTGCTCGGTCACATCTCCGGCAAGATGCGCATGCACTACATCAAGATCCTCCCCGGTGACAAGGTCACCGTGGAGCTCACGCCCTACGATTTGAGTCGTGCGCGGATCGTTTTCCGCGCCAAGTAAGAATAGGTCAAGGAGAAGACCATGAAAGTCGCCGCCTCCGTCAAGAAGATGTGCCGCAACTGCAAGATCATCCGCCGCAAGGGTGTGGTGCGTGTGATCTGCACCGACCCGCGCCACAAGCAGCGCCAGGGCTGAACCGAGACCTGCAAGGACCACGAACATGGCACGCATCGCCGGCATCAATATTCCTCCGCACAAGCATGCGGAGATCGGCCTGACGTCGATCTACGGCATCGGGCGCACTACCGCGCAGAAGATCTGCGACACGGTGGGGATCCCCTACTCCAAGAGGATCAAGGACCTGACCGACACGGATCTCGAGAAGATCCGCGAGGAGATCGGGCGCCTGACGATCGAGGGCGATCTGCGTCGCGAGATGTCGATCAACATCAAGCGCCTGATGGATCTCGGCTGCTATCGCGGCATCCGGCATCGCCGCGGCCTGCCGCTGCGCGGTCAGCGCACCCGCACCAACGCCCGCACCCGCAAGGGTCCGCGCAAGGGCGCGGCGGCGCTGAAGAAGTAAGCCGGTCGCACGACCCCGCCGTCGCGCACCCAGCCCCCTACCAGGAAGCATTCCGACCATGGCCAAGCCACCCGTCAACACCGCCGCCCGCCGCGTGAGCAAGAAGGTCCGCAAGAACGTGGCCGACGGCATCGCGCACGTGCACGCGTCGTTCAACAACACGATCATCACGATCACCGACCGCCAGGGCAGCGCGCTGTCCTGGGCTTCCAGCGGCGGCCAGGGCTTCAAGGGCTCGCGCAAGTCGACGCCGTTTGCCGCGCAGGTGGCTGCCGAGATGGCTGGCCGCGCCGCGCAGGAGCAGGGCATCAAGAACCTGGACGTGCGCATCAAGGGCCCCGGCCCTGGGCGTGAGTCGTCGGTGCGCGCGCTGGCTTCGCTGGGCATTCGCATCAACTCGATCTCCGACGTCACGCCGGTCCCGCACAACGGCTGCCGTCCGCAGAAGCGTCGCCGCGTCTGACGGCTGGCGCAGCGGTTCCCGGGCTGCCGCTTACGGCGGCCCTATAATGGAAGGTTTTCCGCCGCCGGTCATGCGATTGCGCAGAGCCGGCATTTTTCCTGAGGCTTCAACCGCCCGACAGCGGCTCACAGCCTCGCAAGACCACTGTCTGCCCAGGCGCCTGCGAGCGTGAACCGGCAGACTCGCGCGGGTCGTCCTCCTGGAAACGGGAGGCTTCTGCCGCGTCAGCACACAGATCTCAAGGACTGCAAACGTGGCACGTTACCTCGGACCCAAGGCCAAGCTGGCCCGCCGTGAAGGCACCGACCTTTTCCTCAAGAGCGCCCGCCGCCCCATCGGCGACAAGGCCAAGTTCGAGAGCAAGCCCGGCCAGCATGGCCGCACGAGCGGCTCGCGTACCTCCGATTACGGCCTGCAACTGCGTGAGAAGCAGAAGGTCAAGCGCATGTACGGCGTGCTCGAGCGCCAGTTCCGCCGCTACTTTGCCGAGGCCGAGCGCCGCAAGGGCAACACCGGCGAGAACCTGCTGTCGCTGCTGGAGTCGCGCCTGGACAACGTCGTCTACCGGATGGGCTTCGGCTCCACCCGGGCCGAGGCGCGCCAGCTCGTCTCGCACAAGGCCGTGACGGTCAACGGTCACGTCGTGAACATCCCGTCGTACTCGGTCAAGGCCGGCGATGTGCTGGTTCTGCGCGAAAAGGCCAAGAAGCAGCTGCGCGTGCAGGACTCGCTCAAGCTCGCCGAGCAGGTGGGCATGCCGGGCTGGGTCCAGGTGGATGCGTCCAAGATGGAAGGCACCTTCAAGAAGGCCCCCGACCGCGACGAGTTCGGCGCCGACATCAAGGAAGCGTTGATCGTCGAGTTGTACTCGCGCTGAACCCGATCCGTGGCGCCGGGCCCCAGGCCCGACGCCGCTCGGCCGCTTCGCCTGCCGGGTACGAAGCGGCGACCCTCCCGACCCGGCGTGGTCCATCAGCCTTATCGGTGTGACGAGCCGAGGGTATTGACAGGAAAAGGACTCCATGCAAACGAATCTGCTGAAACCCACCAAGGCCATCCAGGTCGAGTCGCTCGGCGGCCACCGTGCGAAGGCGACGCTCGAGCCCTTCGAGCGCGGATATGGCCACACGCTGGGCAACGCGCTGCGGCGCGTGCTGCTGTCGTCGATGGTGGGGTATGCGCCGACCGAGGTGACGATTGCCGGGGTGCTGCACGAGTACTCGACGATCGATGGCGTGCAGGAAGACGTGGTCCACATCATGCTCAACCTCAAGGGCGTGGTCTTCAAGCTGCACAACCGCGACGAGGTCACCCTCGTGCTGCGCAAGGAGGGCGAAGGCCCGGTGCTGGCCAGCGACATCCAGACTCCGCACGACGTCGAGATCATCAATCCGGGCCACGTGATTGCGCATCTGGCCCAGGGCGGCAAGATCGACATGCAGATCAAGGTCGAGAAGGGCCGCGGCTATGTGCCGGGCAACCTGCGCCGCTACGGTGACGAGCCCACCAAGTCCATCGGCCGCATCGTGCTCGATGCGTCGTTCTCGCCCGTCAAGCGGGTGAGCTACGCCGTGGAGAACGCCCGCGTGGAGCAGCGCACGGATCTCGACAAGCTCGTGATGGAGATCGAGACCAACGGCGCGATGTCGCCGGAGGAGGCGATCCGCGCATCGGCCAAGATCCTGGTGGAGCAGCTGATCGTCTTCACGCAGCTGGAGCACGAGGGGCTGACCGAGCTCACCGGTGGCCTGCGCGAGCCCGAGGGTCCGGAGCCGGCTCCGATCCTGATGCGCCCGGTCGACGAGCTCGAGCTCACGGTGCGATCGGCCAACTGCCTGAAGGCCGAGAACATCTACTACATCGGCGACCTCGTGCAACGCAGCGAGACCGAACTGCTCAAGACTCCGAACCTGGGCCGCAAGTCGCTCAACGAAATCAAGGAAGTGCTGGCTTCGCGCGGCCTGACGCTGGGTACCCGGCTGGAAGGCTGGCCGCCCAAAAGCCTGGACCGCCGCTGAGGCAGGCCTGACCAGGCACGCCCGCCGGACATTTTCGCGCACCCCCGGTACCTGATACGGCCGGGGCCATAACATCCGAAAGGACCACATATGCGCCACCGCAACGGACTTCGCAAGCTCAACCGCACCAGCGAGCATCGCGCCGCGATGCTGCGCAACATGTGCAACTCGCTGCTGCAGCACGAGGCGATCAAGACCACGCTGCCCAAGGCCAAGGAACTGCGCCGCGTCGTGGAGCCTCTGATCACGCTGGCCAAGGAGCCCACGCTCGCCAACCGGCGCCTGGCCTTCGATCGCACGCGTGACCGCGCCGTGGTCACGAAGCTCTTCGGTGAACTCGGCCCGCGCTACCAGGCGCGTCCGGGGGGCTACACGCGCATCCTGAAGATGGGCTATCGCGTGGGGGACAACGCCCCGATGGCCTACGTGGAGCTCGTGGACCGGCCCGAGACAGCGGCGGCTGCGCCGGCCGAGGACCAGGCCGAGTAAGTTCGCGCCGCGGCGCGACCGGGCCAGCCTGCGCGGCTGGCCTTTGCACGGGGTGTGCTGGCGCCAGGGGCCTCAGGCAGGCAGGCTGAGGGCTTGGCAAGCCAAGCGGTGCGTGCGGCTGCCCGGATCGGCGAT
>CAILKA010000455.1 GCA_903834645.1 uncultured beta proteobacterium | reverse complement strand
TGCGCCCATGGTCGACGAAACGCGTGCCGTGGTCGAAGCCGGCCGAGTACATCACGAGCAGGCCCAGGGCGGCCAGCCACAGCGCCGCCAGCGCCAGCGGCGCATCAAAGCCCCGCACCAGGGGGCGCAGCCGCTCGCGCAGGCTGGGGCGCTCGAAGACCGCGCTCACCGGGCGTCCCCCGCCACCGCGCCCGGCACGAGGTCTTCGGCGCGGCGCGGCGTGCCCACCGGTGCGGCCGAGCGGCCCAGCCGCGTCGCGGCCAGATCCTCCTGGCTCGGCACCTGGCCCAGCAGCACGTAGTCGAAGACCCGGCGCGCGATCGGCGCGGCCGCCTCGGCGCCGAAGCCGGCGTTCTCCACCACGACCGCCAGCGCAATGGTCGGCGCCTGCAGCGGCGCCATCGCCACGTACAGCGAGTGGTCGCGCTTGTGCTCTTCCAGCCGCGCGGCGTTGTACTTCTCGTTTTGCCGGATGCCCACCGCCTGCGCGGTGCCCGTCTTGCCGCCGCTGGCATACGGGGCACCGGCGAACACGCGCGCCGAGGTGCCCTCCAGCGTCACGGCGTGCATGGCGCGGCGCACCGCCTCCACGTGCTCGGGCTTGAGCGCCAGCGACTGCGCAGGCGCGGTCTCGGGCGCGCTGCGCGCGCCGCTCACCGGATCCTCGATGGCGCGCACCATGCGCGGCGCGTGGCGCTGGCCGCCCGAGGCGAGCGTGGCCATGGCGCTGGCCAGCTGCAGCATCGTGAAGTTGTTGTAGCCCTGGCCGATACCGAGCGAGATCGTCTCGCCGGCGTACCAGCGCTGCTGATCGGCTCGCTTGTAGGCGCGCCGCTTCCATTCGGTCGAGGGCAGCAGACCCGTGGCCTCGCCCTCCAGGTCGATGCCGGTGCGCACGCCGAAGCCGAAGGGCGTGAGCTGCTGGTGGATCAGGTCCACGCCCATCTCGTTGGCCAGCGAGTAGTAGTAGACGTTGCTCGACTTCACGATGGAGCGGTGCAGGTCCACCGGGCCGAGCCCGGCGTCGCCGTGGCTGCGAAACACGTGGTTGCCGAACTGGAAGGTGCCCCCGTCCATGATCGTCGTGGAGGCGCTGCGCTTGCCCGACTCGAGCGCGGCCAATGCCATGAAGGGCTTGAAGGTCGAGCCCGGCGGGTAGGTGCCGCGCAGCGCGCGGTTGAGCAGCGGCTTGTCGATCGACTCGTTGAGCTCGCGCCAGCTCTCCACGTCGATGCCCTCGACGAAGAGATTGGGGTCGAAGGTGGGCTTGCTCACGAAGGCGAGCACCTCGCCGTTGCGCGGGTCGATGGCCACGAGCGCGCCGCGGCGCTCGCCGAACATCTCCTCCACCAGCGCCTGCAGCCGGATGTCCACCGAGAGCTCGAGCTTGTGGCCGGGCACCGGCGCACGGCTGCGCAGCCGGCGCACCGGGCGCCCGCCTGCGCTCGTCTCGACCTCCTCGTAGCCGGTGGTGCCGTGCAGCGGCTCCTCGTAGCGCTGCTCCAGGCCGAGCTTGCCGATGTACTCGGTGCCTCGGTAGTTGGCCTGGCGCTCCTCCTCCCACTCCTCCATCGCCGCCTTCTCGGCGGCATTCACGCGACCGATGTAGCCCAGCAGGTGGCTGCCCACCTCCCCGAGCGGGTAATGACGAAACAGCCGCGCGCGCACCTCCACGCCGGGGAAGCGAAAACGCTGCGCAAGAAAGCGCGCCACCTCATCGTCGCTGAGCCGCGTGCGCACAGGCAGCGACTCCGCACCCTTCATCTCCTCCTGGAGCCGGCGAAAGCGCCTGCGGTCGCGCGGCGTGATCTCCACCACCTGCGCCAGTTCATCGAGCAGTGCCTCCACGCGCGCGCCGCGAGGGGGCGCGAGCTCGAGGGTGTAGGCCGAATAGCTCGTGGCCAGGACCACGCCGTGGCGGTCGACGATGACGCCCCGGTTGGGCACCGCCGGCACGACGGTCACGCGGTTGGCCTCGGCCTGCAGGGCGAGCTCGTCGTGGCGCACCACCTGCAGCCACACCAGGCGCAGCAGCAGCAGCGCAAAGCCCGCGAGCACGAAGACGCCCGCCACCACGAGCCGGCCGCGAAAGCGCTCCAGCTCGAGCTCCAGGTCCTTGAAGACGGTCACGCGCGCGCCCTCACAGCGGCCGGTGCTTGTCCGGGTCGGGCGGGCGGCGCTGCGGCGCCAGCAGCACCCAGCCCGCCAGGGGCCACAGCAGCGCCTGCAGGACTGGCGCGGCCACCATCCAGCCCCCGGGGAAGCTGTCGCCGGCGATCGCGCGTGCCACCACCATCACGAGCGTGCCCCCTGCGAACACCGGCAGCACCTGCAGCACCTGTTCGGGCAGCGAGAACCACGACAGGCGCCGGTGCATTGCCCCGGCGGCGTAGGCCATGAGCGTGTAGGCCAGCGCATGCTGGCCCAGCAGCGCGCCCTCCACCACGTCCATCAGCAGCCCGAACACGAAGCCCAGCACGATGCCCACACGGCGCGGCTGCTGCACGGCCCAGAACACGAGCACGAGAGCCACGAGGTCGGGCATCGCCGCGTGCGCGCCCAGCGGCAGCAGATGCACGGCCAGCGCCGCCACCAGCGACAGGCCGATGAACACCGGGCTGGCCGGCAGCAGCAGCTGGCCGTGGCCGCGCGGCATGATCATCGCGCCACCTGCCTGCCTGGTCGGGCACCCGGGCGCGAGGCCG
>CAILKA010000454.1 GCA_903834645.1 uncultured beta proteobacterium | reverse complement strand
TGCAGCCGCCCCGCCCGGCGCGCCCGAGCTGCCCAGGGCGGTGCCCGACCCGGCTGCAGCCACCGCCGCGATTTCGTCAGCCGCACCTGCGCTCGCACCCGCGCCCGCGCGCCCGGCCAGCGCCCCGCTGCGCCTGGACCGCCACGTGGTGCGCGAGGCGAGCCGCGCCAGCCGCAGCGCCGTGCAGCAGATGGCCGAGGCGAGCGGGCAGCCGGCCGGGGACGGGCCCGTGGGCGCCGACCAGCGGCTGGCCGACTCGGTGGCGCGCACCGTCAAGCCCGACTGCCTGCCCCCTGGCGGCACCCATGGTCTCTTCACGCCCCTGGTCGCCGCCTACAGGATGGCCACCGACACCTGCCGCAACCGCTGAGCCCGGGCCGCGACAATCGCTCCCATGCTTCGCTTCGAACTCCTCGGCACCGAGGGCCGCGCGCGCCGCGGCCGCCTCACCCTCAACCACGGCGTGGTGCAGACCCCCATCTTCATGCCCGTGGGCACCTACGGCACCGTCAAGGGCGTGATGCCGCGCTCGCTGCAGGAGATGGGCGCGCAGATCATCCTGGGCAACACCTTCCACCTGTGGATGCGACCGGGGCTCGACGTGATGCGTGCCTTCGGCGGGCTGCACCGCTTCGAGAGCTGGGACGCGCCCATCCTCACCGACTCGGGCGGCTTCCAGGTCTGGTCGCTCGGGGAGATGCGCAAGATCTCGGAGGAGGGGGTGGCCTTCGCCTCGCCCGTCAACGGCGACCGGCTCTTCCTCACGCCCGAGGTGAGCATGCAGATCCAGACGGTGCTCGACTCGGACATCGTCATGCAGTTCGACGAGTGCACGCCCTACGAGACCAAGGGCGAGCTCACCACCGAGGCGCAGGCACGCGCCTCGATGGAGCTTTCCTTGCGCTGGGCCCGGCGCAGCCGCGCCGAGTTCGAGCGGCTGGCCAACCGCAACGCGCTCTTTGGCATCGTGCAAGGCGGCATGTTCGAGCACCTGCGCGAGGAGTCGCTGGCGCAGCTCGTGGAGCTCGAGCTGCCCGGCTACGCCGTGGGCGGCGTGAGCGTGGGCGAACCCAAGGAGGACATGCTGCGCATCCTGGCGCACACGCCCCACCGGCTGCCGGCGCACAAGCCGCGCTACCTGATGGGCGTGGGCACGCCGGAGGATCTGGTGGAGGGCGTGGCGCAGGGCGTGGACATGTTCGACTGCGTCATGCCCACGCGCAACGCCCGCAACGGTCACCTCTTCACGCGCCTGGGCGATCTGAAGATCCGCAACGCCCGCCACAAGGCCGACCTGCGCCCGCTCGACGAGAGCTGCGCCTGCTACACCTGCGCGGGCCATACCGATGCGCAGGGCCGTGTCTCGGGCGGCTTCAGCCGCGCCTACCTGCACCACCTGGATCGCTGCGGCGAGATGCTCGGGCCCATGCTGGCCAGCATCCACAACCTGCACTACTACCTGAACCTGATGCGCGAGGTGCGCGAGGCCCTGGACGCGGGCCGCTTCACCGAGTGGCGCGCGCGCTTTCACGCCGACCGTGCGCGCGGCATCGGGTAAGGCGATAGGCTTGCGGCGATGACGCTCACCGCTGTGCGCGTGCCCGCGCCCGCCCCGGCTGCCACCGCCTCCTCGGGCCTGGCGCCGCTCACGCACCACGAGATCCTGGCCCTGGTCGAGCCCTTCGTGCGCGCAGGCTTGGCGCCGGACATGGCCGCCAGTGACCGGGCCGCGCGCTGCGTGGCCTTTCGCGCGCGCGCAGTCCTGCCGGAAGGCCTGTCGCAGTTGTCGCCGGAGCTCGCCGCGCAGCCGCTCACCGAGCACTGGCGGCTCGACGCGTCCGAGCCGGGCGAGCTCGCCCTGTGGCGCGAGCTGGCTTGGCCGCCAGGCCCGACCGCGCGGCTCGAGGGCCGCTGCCCGGATGCGTCGCCGGCCGATCTGGCGGCGCTGCTCGACGCGATGCGAGGGGTGCCGGCTGGCCGGCTCTTCGTGCACGTGCCGGCTGGCCGGCCCTTCGTGCACGTGCCGGCTGGCCGGCTCTTCGTGCATGT
>CAILKA010000453.1 GCA_903834645.1 uncultured beta proteobacterium | reverse complement strand
GCCACCGGCTCGGCCGGGGGAGGGTCGAAGAGATCGTTCATGGGGTCGGGTATCCGGGCTTGAATCAGAGCTTGATCTGGAATCGCGTGCCTTGCCACGACAGCACCGCCTGGCGCGGACCGATGCGCTCGAGCACCAGGCCCGGCGCCACGGCGTCGCCCTCGCGCAGCACCTGGCCGTTGATGAGCAGGATGCGCGCCGACGGATCGGGCGAGTAGACGGCCCCCGAGACGTTCAGCCTGGGCATCGCGGCGCGCACATCCGACGGGAGGTCGGCCAGCATCGGCAGCGTGGGGGATGCGGAGGGCGCTGGTGGTGGCGCAGAAGCCGCAGCAGGACCCGGTGTGGGCGAGGCTGAACGCGCGGTGGGTGAGGCGGGAGCCGGCGCCGCCTTCGCGGCCGGTGCTGGCACGGGTGCCGGCTTCTTGGCAGGTGCAGGACTCGGCGCAGGCTTGGAAGTCGGCTGCCGTGCGGATGGCCGCTGCTCAGGTGGCTGCGGAACCGGCGCGGGCGGCGCGGGCGGCGCCTGCGCAAGACCAGGCACCGGCGGCGGGTTCATCGCCGGGTTGACCGGCCCCGAGGGCGCCGGCGCACCGTCGCGCCGCGCCGGTCCGAAGACGAGCATCAGCACACCCAGCACCCCCACGCCAGCCACCAGCCAGACGGCCACGCGCGGTCGGGCCCAGGCGGGCGGCGCCGCCGGGCGCAGGGGCGCCTGCGGATCAAAGACCGACACCGGGCTCACGGAGGCCGAGCGCGCCACCACTTCGTCGTGCAGGTCGGGCTGCCCGGCCTGTGCGCGCGCACGAGCGGCGTCGGCTTTCTTGAGCGCCTCGAAGATCAGCGACACGCCAGTGCCCTTTGCGTCATGCCGCGCCTCGGCCCAGCCACGCCAGCGCCAGCAAAGCACCGGCCACCAGGCCCATTGCCGCCCCGGTGAGCAGCGCGCGGTGGCGCCTCACCCAGGCCAGGCTGCGGAGGTGCCACGGCCCGAAGGCCTCCTGAGCCGCCTGCTCGACGAGGTCGGCGTCCACCGTCCAGCGCCCGGCTGCGAATGCACCGAGCAGGGCCCGGTCGCACAGCACGTTGACCAGGCGCGGCACGCCGCGCGTGAGGGCGTGCACGCGCTCGAGCGCCTCGTCGTCGAAGATGCCGGCCGGTTCGCGCCCGGCGCTTTGCAGCCGGTGGTGCACGTAGTGGGCGGTCTGGGCGGAGTCGAGCTCGCGCAGGTGGCAGCGGGCCACGATGCGCTGGGACACCTGTTCGAGCTCGGGCTGCGCCAGGATGTCGCGCAGCTCGGGCTGCCCGATCAGGATCACCTGCAGCAGCTTGCCCTCGGCAGTCTCGAGGTTCGTCAGCAGGCGCAGCTGCTCGAGCGAGGCCTGCGGCAGCGCCTGCGCCTCGTCGAGGATGACGAGGTTGCGATGCCCCACGGCGTGCGTGCGCAGGAAGAAGGCGTTGAGCGCATCCACGAGCGCCTTGATGCCGGGCTCGGGCGGCAGCGGCACGCGGAACTCCTCGCACAGCGTGCGCAGCAGCTCCTCGGGCTGCTGGCGCGGGTTGAGCACGAGCGCGATGTTGCAGCGCCGGGGCGCCTGCTCCATGAAGGCGCGGCACAGCGTCGTCTTGCCGCTGCCGATCTCGCCCGTGAGCAGCACGAAGCCGCCGCAGGTGATGGCATAGAAAAGGTGCGCCAGCGCTTCGCCGTGACCCTCGCCCAGGTACAGGCTGCGCGGATCGGGCGCGATCGAGAAGGGCTCGCGCTGGAAGCCGAAGTGCTGCAGGTACATGGGCGGTGGGGCGGGCGGGAGAGCCGGGCTCGGGCCCGGCTCAGTGCGCCTCTTCCTGGCCAAGCGCCAGGCGCGCCTGGTACTCGCGGTCGAGCATGCTCATCACCACCAGGCTGTCGTAGCCGTCGGCGCCGGCCAGGTGCACGCGCACGCTCTCGCGCAGCCGCCCCTCCTCCTGGAAGCCCTCTGCGGCGTAGAGGCCGAGCGCGCGCGCGTTGGAGACCTTCACGTCGAGCCAGAAGCGGTGCGCGCGCAGCTCGCGAAAGGCCATCGCCTTCAACTGGCGCACGCAGGCACGCCCCAGTCCCTGGCCCTTGGGCTGCAGCACCAGGCGCTTGAGCTCGACGCTGCCGTGCGGACTGCGGCAGCCCTGCAGGATGACGAAGCCCGCATGCGACCAGTCGGGCGCCGTCTCGATGATGAAGTGGCGGAAGTCGGGGAAGCGCACCGCGCCCTCGTGCTGCGTGCGCGCCCAGGGCGTGATGAAGGGCAGGTTGGCCGGGTCGGTCTCCACCGTGCCGACGAAGTCGAGGTCCGACAGCAGCGTCGGCCGCAGGCGCACGCGCGGCGCACCCACGCTAGATGTCCACCTCGATGGCGTCGCCGCGCAGCTCCATGAGCTCGCGCCGCGCCGCCGCCTCCCCCTTGCCCATCAGCCGGTTGAGAAGCTCCGCCACCCCCTGCGGCCCCTGCGGCCCGAAGGCCACCTGCAGCAGCCTGCGCGTGTCGGGGTTCAGCGTCGTCTCCCACAGCTGCTCGGCACTCATCTCGCCCAGGCCCTTGAAGCGGCTG
>CAILKA010000452.1 GCA_903834645.1 uncultured beta proteobacterium | reverse complement strand
CCTTCGAGCTGCACCTGCGACAGGCCAAGCGGGCGAGCGCGGCGATGAGGCTGCGCGACCGGCCGGCCGACGAGGTGCACGCCGAGCTCGAACGGCTCGCGCGCACGGGCGGCCTCGACCCGGCGCCAGTGTGGTTTCGCCAGCCGCTCTACTACAAGGCCAACCGCTTTGCCGTCATCGGCGACGGCGCCGACGTGCGCTGGCCGCGCGCCAGCCGGGTGCTGGACTACGAGCTCGAGATCGGCATCTTCATCGGACGCGGTGGGCGCGACATCCCGGCCTCGCGGGCGCGCGAGCACATCTTCGGCTACACGGTCTTCAACGACGTCTCGGCTCGCGACCTGCAGGCCGACGAGATGGCCGGCATGCTCGGGCCGGCCAAGGGCAAGGACTTCGACACCGGCAACGTCATCGGTCCGTGCATCGTCACCGCCGACGAGATCGACGACCCCTACGCGCTGACGATGGTGGCGCGCGTGAACGGGCAGGAGTGGTCCCGCGGGCACACTGGCTCGATGCACCACCGCTTCGAGGACATCATCGCCTACGTGTCGCGCGACGAGACGCTGCACCCGGGCGAGTTCATCGGCTCGGGCACCGTGGGCAACGGCTGCGGCTTCGAGCTTGGCCGCTATCCGCAGCCGGGGGACTTGGTGGAGCTCGAGATCGAGCGCATCGGGCGGCTGCGCAACCGCTACGTGCGCGACTGATCGGGGGGGCGCCCGCGCGCCCAGGCCTGCGAGCCGAGCTCGGCCGAAATCGACGCGGCACAGCCCTTCACCTGGGCCAGCAGTTCGGCATCGGGCGGCTCGTCGATGCGCAGGCTCGAGCCGACGATGGCCACCGCTGCACAGGGCCTGTCGTGGGCATCGAAGACGGGCGCGGCCAGCGTGGCGATGCCGAAATTGTTCTCGTTGACGGCCACCTCCCACCAGCGCTCGCGGATTCGCACGAGCCGCTGGCGCAGCCGTGCGGGCTCGGTGATCGACTGCGGGGTGCGTGCCACCATCTTGCGCGCGAGGATCTGCTGCTGCACCGCGGGCTCGGCGAAGGCCAGCAGCACGCGGCCCAGGGCGGAATAGTTGGCGGCAATCACCACGCCGAGCTTGATCGAGATGGCTACCTGGCGCTCGCTGGCAACGCTGGCCATGACGAGCGCATCCCCCCCGGCAGGAACGGCCATGGCGGTGGTCTCCTGCGTGCGGTCGCGCAGCAGGGTCATGTGGCGCTGCGCCACTGGCGCCAGGCCGTACAGCTCGCCTGCGGCCATGCCCAGGCGGTACAGGTTCCAGCCGAGCTGGTAGCGGTCGCCGTCGGGCTCCTGCGTGACGAATCCGACCTGGCGCAGCGTGGCCAGGTGGCGAAACACCCGGGCCTTGGACTCGCCCAGCCGACGCGCCAGATCCGTCACGCCCAGCGGCTGGCGCACCGTGGCGAGCTCGCCCAGCACCCGCGCGGCGGCGGTGATCGACTGGTTGCCCGCCAAGGGCAGATCGGCCGGCTGCAGACCGGTCGACGTGCCAGCGCTTTGCCGCTTAGGAGCACCGGCACCCGGCACCGCAGGCGGTGCTGGCGCTCGGGCCGTTGACCGTGAAGACGACCGCATGGGAGGGATTGTGCGCTGGTGCCGCGTGCCAGGACCGTTACCGACGCGAGCTTGCCGATCGACGAGGGGCGGTGTTTTCCCTGTGGGCGATGGGTTGTGATTCGTTTCGCTAGCCGATATATTGTCTCTCATACCGAACCAAAGCAAGTCTGCGAAGGTGGCGTCTACTGTCCGCGCGCCTCGGGCCTTGCAAAGAGGATGTGCATGGGAATCCGGACTGGCCAGGGCTACCTGCAGTCGCTGCGAGATGGGCGTCGCGTGCTGATCGACGGCGAGGTGGTGGCCGACGTCACGCGCCACCCGCGCCTGGCCGGTGCGGCGCGCACGATCTCCGAGTTGCTGGACATGCAGCACGACGCCACGCATGCGCAGGCTCTGACCTTCGACTCGCCCTCGAGTGGCGAGAAGGTGGGTATCAGCCACCTCCTGCCGCGCACGCCCGAGGACCTGCGCCGGCGCCGCGAGGGCCTGAAGACCTGGGCCGACGCGACCTACGGGATGATGGGGCGCAGCCCCGACTTCATGAACGTGATGATCGCCGCGCTCGGCGCTGCGCATCCGTTCTTCGGCCAGAAGCGCAGCGAGTTCGGCGACAACATGCAGCGCTACGCGCAGCACTGCCGCGAGCACGACATCGTCATGACGCACGTGCTCGTCAACCCCCAGGTGGACCGCTCGCGCCCGGTGGAAAAGCAGGAGAAGGACCTCGCCGCCAAGGTCGTGCGCGAGGGCGACGCGGGCTTCTGGATCAGCGGGGCGCGCACCGTGTCGACGCTGGCCGCTTTCTCGCACGAGGTGCTCGTCTTTCCGTCGACCTACCTCACGCCTTCGCCCGAGGCGGCCGACTACGCCTTCGGCTGCGCGCTGCCCGTGGATACGCCGGGCATCACCTGGATCTCGCGCCCGTCCGTCTCGAGCGGGGCCACCGCCTCGTACGCCGACCTGCCGCTGTCCAACCGCATGGACGAGACCGATGCCGTGGTGATCTTCGACGAGGTCTTCGTGCCCTGGGAGCGCACCTTCCTCTACCGCGACGTGGAGCTGTGCAACCAGGTATACCCGAAGACGCTGTCGGGCCCGCATGCAGCCACGCAGTCGGCGGTGAGGGCGCTGGCCAAGACGGAATTCATGCTGGCCCTGGCGCTGTCCATCGCGCGCTCGACGAAGATCGACGAGCACCTGCACGTGCAGGGCATGCTTGCGGAGATCATGGTGTTTGCCGAGACGATCCGCTCGGTGATCACGGCCAGCGAGGTCAACGCCAAGCCCACGCCCTGGGGCACCCTCGCGCCGGACGCCAACGCGCTGTGGGTGGTGCGGCTGGGCTTTCCCAAGATGTTCGTGCGCATGCAGGAAATCATCCAGCTGCTCGGTGCCAGTGGGCTCGTCGCTGTCCCCTCCTACGCCGAACTGCAGGGGCCCGGGCGCGAGCTGGTGGAGCGCTACTACCAGTCGGCGCAAAGCGATGCCGACTCGCGCATCCGGCTGTTTCGCCTGGCCTTCGACGCATCGATGTCGGGCTTCGCCGGGCGCCAGCAGCTCTACGAGCGCTACTACACGGGTGACCCGGTGCGCCTGGCCGGTACGCTGTTCAACCTCTACGACAAGAAGCCGTACCACGAGCAGATGTCGCGCATCCTGGAAGACATCCAAAGGCGGCACGAATCCGGTCAACAGATGGAGGAGACGCGCTCATGAAGCTGTGCCAGTACGAGGTGGGGGGCAGTGGGGTACGCCTGGGCGTGGCGCTGGCCGGGGAGACCTGCATCGGCGACCTGGCGCTGGGCTACCTGGAGCATCTGGCGCACGCGGGTCGGGCCCCCGATGCGCCCGGGGCGATCCCTGCCACGATGGAGGAACTGCTCGCGCTCGGCGAGCCCGGGCGTGCCGCCGCGCAAGCTGCTGCCGATGTGCTGGCCGCGCGCGAGGCGGCTGGCACGCTGTCCGAACCGCTGGCCTGGCCGTTGGCGCAGGTGCGGCTGTACGCACCGGTGCGGCGCCCGCCGAAGTTCTTCGCCCTCGCCATCAATCACCGCGCGATGATGGCGCGCGTCAGGCGCGCCCCCGACTCCACCGCGGCTCACTACTTCATCAAGCTGCACACGACCATCGTTGGCCCGAACGATCCGATCGAGATCCCGCCCATCGGGCAGGTGGGCTCGGAGGTGGAGCTCGTGGCGGTGATCGGCAAGGGCGGCAAGAACATCCCGCGCGACAGCGCACTCGAGCATGTCTATGGCTACATGCTGCACAACGACGTCACCGCGCACGAGATGCGCCGCACGCGCGAGTGGGTGGTCGTGAACCCGGGCACGGACCGCGAGGAGCGGCTGTCCTACCCCGGCCGCTACAAGAACATCGACAGGACCGCGCCGCTGGGCCCCTGGCTCGTCACGCGTGACGAGATACCCGACCCGCAGACGATCCTGCTGCAGACCTGGCTAAACGGCAGCCTGTGCATGGAAGGCAGCACGGCCGACCACGTGTTCCCGATCGCCGAGCTCGTGAGCTACATCTCGCAGGCTCACCGCCTCGAGCCCGGGGACCTCATTTCCTCCGGCACCGTCCCGGCCGCGGCCCCCTGGACGTTCGCCACCATCGACTACCTCAAGCATGGCGGCGTGGCCGAGACGGCCGGCACGGGGCTGGGCCGCCAGCGCAACCCGATCCTGGCCATCCCCGGCTGAGGCGAGGGGCACCGCGAGCATGCAGCGCGACGGGGTTACGGCCTTCCAGGACGGCTCGCCGCAGCCGTGGGACGAGTCGGACATCGCCTCGGTGCCGTACTGGGTCTACCAGCGCCCGGAGGTGCT
>CAILKA010000451.1 GCA_903834645.1 uncultured beta proteobacterium | reverse complement strand
TCGTGAGCCAGCTGGAAAAGCAGCTGCCGGGCAAGGCCGAGATGGATGCGCTGCTGTCGGACATCAACCAGGCGGGCATCGGTCGCGGGCTGCAGTTCGAGCTCTTCAAGCCTGGGCAAGTGGAGATCAAGGACTACTACGCCGAGTTGCCCATCGCGATCCGGCTGACAGGCCGCTATCACGACGTCGGCGCATTCGCCGCCGACATCGCGAACCTGCCACGCATCGTCACCCTGCACAACCTGGCGGTCACGCCGGTCACGGGTCGTGATGGCACGCCGCTGCTCGTGATGGAGGCCACCGCACGGACCTACCGTTACCTGGATGCGGCAGAGGTGGCGGAGATGCGTCGTCAGGCCCAGGAGCGGGCCAAGGGAGCGCGCAAGTGAAGCGCCCCGGACGCGAGGCGGTCCTCGCCGTGGCGGTCGTGCTGCTGGCCACGGGCTGCGCCCAGGGCTTCGAGGAGCTGCAGGCCTGGATCGACACCGAGCGCCGCTCGGCCAAGCCCCAGGTCAGGCCGCTGCAGCCGCCGCGCCAGTTCATGCCCGAGCCCTACGAAGGTGCGCAGGCGGTCGACCCCTTCAGTGCACAGAAGCTCAGCGTGGCCCTGCGGCAGGAGGCCGCGCAGCCCAACTCGGCCCTGGCTGCCGAGCTGAACCGGCGCAAGGAGCCGCTGGAGGCCTACCCGCTTGACCTCATGATGATGGTGGGCAGCTTGTCGCGCCAAGGCCGGGCGGTGGCGTTGCTGCGCGTCGACAACCTGCTTCACATGGTGAAGCAGGGCGACTACCTGGGTCAGAATTACGGCCGTGTCACGAAAGTCGATGAAACCCGGGTCGAGGTCCGGGAACTGGTGCAAGACGCCGCGGGAGAGTGGGTGACGCGTTCGGCCGTTCTCCATCTCCAGGACAGGGCCCGATGATGCGGCCGCTGCGCAGGATGGGTCTGTGCGATCGGCTGCTCCGAGGTGCGGCCCGGCGCGGGCTCCTGGCGGTGATCACGGCCTGGCTGGCCCTGATCACCGGGCCGGTGGCGCTGGCCCAGACCGGTGCGAACCCGATCGTGGTGCAGGCCGTGAGCTCGGGCATCCGCGGGGGCGCCGAGGTCGTGCGGATCGTGCTCAACCAGCCGGTGACCGCGCTGCCGCAGGTCTTCTCCACCCAATCTCCGGCCCGCCTGTCCATCGACCTGGCGGGCGTGGGCAATGGGCTCGGGCGCACGAGTGTCGAACTCGGGGAGGGCAACGCCCGCAGCGTCCGGTTGGTGGAGACGGGGGAGCGGCTGCGCCTGGTGGTGAACCTGAGGCAGGCCGTGCCCTACATGCTGCAGTGGCAGGACCGCACGCTGCTCGTGGTGCTCGAAGGCGCCGCCGGCGTCTCCGGCCAGGCGCCGCTCGCCCCGGCAAGCGTGCGCGACATCGACTTTCGCCGCACGGCCGATGGTGCGGGCCGGGTCGTGGTCTCGCTCGCCCCTGGCCAGACGGCCGCCGACGTGCGCCAGCAGGGCAAGGGCCTGCTGGTGGAATTCCCCCGCGCAAGCCTGCCTGAGCCGCTGCGCCGCCGCCTGGACGTGTCGGACTTCGGCACACCGGTGCAAAGCGTGGCCAGCAGCCAGGTCGGCGACCGGGTGAACGTGTACGTCGAGCCCCGTGGCACGTGGGAGCACATCGCTTACCAGGCCGACGACAAGTTCGTGCTCGAGGTGCGCGCCACCCGGGCCGATCCGAACAAGCTCAGCGCCGGCCCGGGCTACACGGGCGAGAAGCTGACGCTGAACTTCCAGAGCATCGACGTGCGCTCAGCGCTCCAGGTGATCGCCGACTTCACGAACTTCAACGTCGTGACCAGCGACACCGTCAGCGGCACGATCATGCTGCGTCTGAAGGACGTGCCCTGGGACCAGGCCCTGGACATCATCATGCAGAGCAAGGGCCTGGGCATGCGCCGCAGCGGCAATGTCCTGTGGATCGCGCCGCGCGATGAGCTCAGCGCGCGCGAGCAGGTGGAGCTGGAAGCCCGCAAGAAGCTCTCGGATCTCGAGCCGCTGCGCACCCAGCCCTTCCAGCTCAACTACACGAAGGCCGACGACGTGGCGCGCAGCCTGGCCGGGCAGGCGGGAGGGGCGGGCGTCTCCGCCGCAGGTGCGGGGCAGGCGGTGCGCATCCTGTCTTCGCGCGGCAGCGTCATGGCCGATGCGCGGACGAACCAGCTCTTCGTCACCGACATCCCGAGCAAGCTCGAAGAGGTGCAGCTGCTGATCTCGCGCATCGACATTCCCGTGCGGCAGGTGCTCATCGAGGCGCGCATCGTCGAGGCTGACGACAGCTTCGGCCGCGCGCTGGGCGTACGCCTGGGGGGAAGCGACCTGCGCGGCCTGCGCAGCGGCGTGCCAGGCTATCCGGTGGCGGGTGACACGCGCATCGTGCCAGGCGGCAACCTCAGCGCGGTGGGGTACCAGACGAGCCAGATACCGGCGGCCGGAACGCTGCCCTTCAACGATTCGACCTTTGTCAACCTGCCGGCCAACACCTCCAACTTCGGCGGCGCCTCGCCTGCGACCTTCGCACTGTCGCTGTTCAGCGCCACGGCCAACCGCTTCCTGAACCTCGAGCTCTCGGCGCTGGAGGCCACGGGCCGAGGCAAGATCGTCTCCAGCCCCCGGGTGGTGACGGCCGACCAGGAAAAGGCCACCGTCGCGCAGGGCGAGGAACTGCCCTACCAGGCCGCGACCTCCAGCGGCGCGACCAACGTCCAGTTCCGCAAGGCCGCGCTGCGCCTGGACGTGCAGCCGCAGATCACGCCCGAAGGCAACGTGATCCTGGATGTCGATGTCAGCAAGGACAGCGTGGGTCGGGCCACGACGGCCGGTTTTGCGATCGACACCAAGCAGGTCAAGACCAAGGTGCTGGTGGAAAACGGTGGCACGGTGGTGATCGGCGGCATCTATACGCAGGTCGAGAAGGAGGAGCTCAACAAGGTCCCGCTGCTCGGCGACCTGCCGTTCGTGGGCCACCTCTTCCAGAACAAGGCGCGCGTGGCGAACAAGACCGAGCTGCTCGTGTTCATCACGCCCAAGATCATCAGCGACCGTCCGGAGGGCCGGTGAGGCCACTCAACCCCGATAGCCCAGCCGGATGGGTATCCCGTCGCCCATGAAGACTTCCCTCCTGTCCCGCCTCGCTTCGGCTTTCATCGCCGTCCTCGTGCCTTTCGTGCTGGCCGGGTGCGGGGGAGGGGGCGGGGACGCCGGAAGCTCTCCCTTCGGTCCTGGCAACAAGGCACCGACCCTGACGCTGGCCTTGTCGTCCTCCGGTGTGACGGCCAACACCCCGGTGACCGTCACGGCCACCGTGCGCGACGGCAATGGCCAGCCGGTGTCCGGGGTCGTCGTGTCGCTGTCGGTGAGCCGGCCCGAGCTGAGCGTGCTCAATGCGGCCACCGTGCTCACCGATGCCCAGGGCGAGGCCCGGGCTGTACTGTCTGCCTCCAGCAGCGGCCTGACGGGTGCCGACGACCTGACGGCCTCGGCCACCGTGGGTACCTCGGCGTTGCAGGCACGGGCAGGCTTTTCGGTCACCGGGGCCCTGCCGACCCTCAACGCGAGCATCGAGAGCACGACGCTCAGTGGCTCGCGCGGGCCGGTGCGGGTCTCGGCCGTGCTGCGCGACGCCGCAGGCCGGACGCTGGCGGGCCAGATCGTGAACTTCTCCTCCGTCGGCTCCAAGGTGCGCCTGAGCCAGGTCTCGTCGCTCACCGACGCACAGGGCGTGGCCACCACCACCGCTTTGCCGGCCGACCCCACCATCGCCTCGGCCGACACCGTGCTGGCCAGTGCCACGGTGGCCGGGCGTGAGGTGCAGAGCCCGGTCAACGTGCAGATCGTGGCTGAGCCGCCTGCGCCGGTAAGGGTCCCGACCCTGACGCTGGCGATCTCCTCGCCGGAGCTGACCGCGCTTACACCCACCATCGTCATCGCCACCGTGCGCGACGCCAGCGGTCTGCCGGTGCCGGGGGTGGTGGTGCGGCTGTCCACCACCCGTGTGGATCTCGCGTCGCTCAGCGCCACGTCGGTGCTCACCGATGGGCAGGGGGTCGGGCGGCTGACCATCACCCCGGTCAGCAACGGCGTGACTGGGGCCGATGACCTCAATGCGTCGGCCTCCCTGGGTACGACGGCCTTGAGCGCCCGCGTGGGCTTCAACGTGCCGGGGTCGACCGCCACCCTCAACTCCGGCATCGATTCGACGACGATCCGGGGTTCGACCGGACCTGTCCGTTTGACGGCTCAGGTGCGCAATGCGTCGGGCCAGTCGGTGGCAGGCCAGGTCGTGAACTTCGCCTCTCCTGCCGGTGTCCTGCGCTTCAATCCCGTCTCGGCGCTGACTGACGCCACGGGTCTGGCCGCCACGAGCGTGACCCCCGCCGACGCCACGCTCGGAGTGGCCGAGACGATCGTCGCGAGCACCTCGATCGACGGCCGCACGCTGCAAAGCCAGGTCAGCGTGCAGGTGATCGGCGAGCCCGCGGTGGCTCCACGCTCGCCCACCCTGGCGCTGGCGGTTTCCGCCAGCGAGATCACGGCTGCGGCACCTGCCACCGTGACGGCCACCGTTCGCGACGCCTCCGGGCTGCCCGTGGCTGGCGTGGTGGTGGCGCTGTCCACCGCGCGAGCCGGTCTCGGGCAGTTGAGCGCCCCTTCCGTCCTCACCGACGCCAATGGTCAGGGCCGAGTCACCTTGGCAGCTGCCTCCGGGGGCCAGACCGGGGCGGACGACCTTGTCGGGTCAGCCACGGTGGGCAGCAGCGCCGTGAATGGGCGGGTGGGCTTCAACGTGACGGGCAGCGTGCCCACCTTGCAGGCGGTGGTGGACACCGCCACGCTGCGGGCGTCGGTCGGCCCGGTGCGCCTGGCTGCCGTGGCGCGCAACGCCCAGGGCCAGCTGGTGCCTGGACAACTCGTCACCTTCGCCTCGACCACTGGCGCCGTGCGCATCGCAACGGCCACTGCGCTGACCGACGCGACGGGGACGGCCTCGACACTCGTGCAGCCCGTTGATGCCGCCTCCGGCCTGGCCGACACGCTCGTGGCAAGCGCCACCGTGTCCGGGCGCAGCGTGCAGGCCGTCGTGGGCGTACAGGTGGTCTCCGAGGAGCCGTCCATCTCGCTCATCGTGACGCCTGCCCAGGGCATCAGCGCGGGCACCCCGGCCACTGCTCAGGTGGTCGTCCGCGACGCCGCTGGTGCGTTGCTGCCCAATGCGATCGTGAGCTTCTCCATGCAAGGCGGGCTCGGCAGCTTCAGTGCAGGCAGTGCCCTGACGGCCGCCGCAACCGGCTCGGCCAGTGTGGTGTTGCGCCCGGCCTCGGCCACCACCGCCGGCGCAGACGTGGTGCGGGCGAGCGTGACCGTGGGCGGCGTCACGCGCTCGGCGCAGCAGACGGTGCAGTTCACCCCCGCGCCAGTGGCCACGTCGCCGTCGATCGTCCTGAGCCTGAGCAGTTCGACGGTCACGCCGCAAGTGCCCGCGGCCATCAGCCTGCAGCTGCTCGACGGGCTGCAGCAGCCCGTGCCGGGAGCGGTGGTGACGCTGCGCACGAACCGCGCCAGCCTCGCTGCGGTGAGCACCGCGTCCGTGCTCACGAACGCCCAGGGCCAGGCGACGGCCACACTGTCGTCCCTGGCAACGGGCCAGGCCGGTGCCGATGAGCTCATCGCGACGGCCACCGTCGGCGGTTCGAGCGTGCAGTCCGCCGCGGGTTTCGTGGTGGCCGCTGCCGCGCCAACGCTCGAGCTCGCTCTGCAGCCCGACACCGCGTTGCGCGCATCGACGAATCCTCCGGCGACCCTCACGGCCACGCTGCGAGACGCCTCCGGTCAGCCGCAGGCGGGGCAACTGGTGCGCTTCGAGGGCGTCAACGGCCTGACCCTGCTCGGTGCGCCGTCGGTGGTCACGAATGGCAGCGGCCAAGCCAGTGTCACGGTGCGGCCCGCCAACGCGCAAAACAACGCGGCCGAGCTGCTGCGGGCCAGCGCGACACTTGCCGGCCGCGATCTGCAGGCCACGAAGGCCGTTGACCTGGTGCGCGAATCGCCCTCGATCGACCTGGGCTTCACCGGCAGCTCGGCATCTACGCTGGCGGCGCCAGCTGGGGTGAGGGCCATCGTGCGCGACCTGCGCGGCAACGTCGTGCCCAACACGATCGTGCGCTTTTCAACCCAAGGTGGCCTGGGGGCCTTCAGCGTCTCGAGCGTGGCTACCGCTGCCGACGGTTCGGCCAGCGCCTTCGTCTCGCCCGTATCGGCCACGACCACGGGCGCCGATACGGTCGTGGCGGTGGCCACGGTCGACGGCGTGGCGGTCTCGGCCACCCAGGTGGTGCAGTTCGCGGCGTCCGGAACCGGGTCAGCCAGCCTGCGCCTGGCACTGGGCAGCACTTCGATCAGCTCGGCCTCCCCGGCCACCGTTACCGCGACCCTCACCGACTCTCGTGGCACCGCCGTGGCCGGGCAGGTGGTCACCTTCTCCGTGGTGCGGGCGCTGGCGCGGACGAGCATCGGCACCGCCTTGACGAACGCCCAAGGCGTGGCCACCACGTTCCTGTCGCCCTCCAACCCGGCCGGCGCGGGCGCAGACGAGGTGACCGCCACCGTGGTGCTGGGCGGGACCACGCTCTCGGACACCCGGGGCTTCGAGATCAATGCCACCAACGTGACGCTGGCTTTCGATGCGCTCACCCCGGCCGGCTTCACGCTGGCCGAGTACGCGCAGACGCCCTTGACGCTGCGCCTGGGCAACGTCAGTGTGGGTTCGCCTGTGAACGTGACGGTCACCTCCTCATGCCTGGCCAGTGGCAAGGCGACCATCTCGCCGTCGACCTTCACGGCGACGACCACTTCCGTGGTCTTGCTCTACAAGGACAACGGCTGCGGCGCACTGCAGCAACAGGACGCCATCCAGGCGGTGGTCGTCGGATCGGCGAATGCCGCCACCCTGACAATGCCCTTGTCCCAGCCCGGCGTGTCCAGCGTCGCGTTCATTCAGGCGGTGCCCGACACGATCTACCTCAAGGGCTCCGGGCTTGGGGAGTCTTCGACGGTCACCTTCGAGGTGCGCGACGCCGCCGGCAATCCCTTGCGCAACCAGCGTGTCCAGGTGACCCTGCTCACGGGTTCGGGGGGCCTCACGATGGAGGGGCGGCCCTTCAACACCCCGGTTGCGCTGGACACCGACGCCAACGGGCGCGTCAGCGCACGCGTGAACGCGGGCACGGTGCCCACGCCCGTGCGGATCCTGGCCAGCATCACGCTCAATGGGGGAGCGGTGGTGTCCACCGTCTCCAGCAACCTGAGCGTGGCGGTGGGCTTCCCGTCGCAGTTGAACTTCTCGCTCGCACAGGGCACCTTGAACATCGAGGGCTACGACCGGGACGGCACCGCCAACACCTACTCCATCATCGCTGCCGACCGCAACGGCAACCCAGTCCCGGTGGGCACGACCATCAACTTCGTGACCGAAGGGGGCACGGTCGAGCCGTCCAAGCAGACTCAGCTCTCCACCGGCCTGGCGCGTGCGACGGCCAACTTCATTTCATCGAGCCCGCGCCCCATCGATGGCCGCATCACGGTGACGGCCTACGCGCTGGGGGAGGAATCCTTCCTGGACCGCAACGGCGACAACGTCTGGATTGCCGGCGAGCCGTACCAAAACCTGGGCGATGTGTTCAAGGACCGCAATTTCGATGGGCTCTTCGATCCGAGCGAAGACGAACTGATCCCGCTGCAGGGGGGGGCTCAGTCGCAAAGTTGCAACGTGACCCTGTCTGCCAGCGAGGCGCTGCTGCTGGGTGTGGATGCGGGGATTCCCTCCACGAGTGCCACGCCACCCCAGCCTTCGAATACTTGCGACGGAACCTGGAGCGGCCCGGGCCGGGTGCTCGTGCGGCGTGCCGCGGAGACTGTGCTGTCCACCTCTGCCGCCCGCCCGCTCTGGGCCGGCGTGAGCGGGCTGGAGGCGAGTTGCCGTCGGATCCGCCTGCAGACCGGCCCGCAGCTGCTGGGTTCGGCGAGCCCCCCCTCGGTGCGCCGCGCGCTCGTCGGTGGCGACACCTGGTACAGCACGAGCGCCGAGGGGGTGCTGTCGTTCATCATCGCCGACGCCAATCCCGGGCGCCCGGTGCCCAACCCCACGTTGGACCTCTCGGATGCCGCGAACTGGACCGTGTTGCCGCGGTTGAACCCCGTGGCGGCCGGGAGCATCGTTTCTGCCACCACCGCTTCGCGTGGCTTCACGGTGGGTCTGGCGGGAGGCTCTCCCGTGGCCAACACCGCGCAGGCGACCGCGGCAGGCGTGACCTACAGCTTCACCGACCCGACAGTTCAGCGGGGCTCGATCACCCTCTCCGTGAAGTCGCCCAGCGGCCTGGAGGTCAGCTACAGCATCGACGTGGACCGCTCCCGGCTCCCGGCGTCGATCTGTTCGATTGATTAGTGAGCGGCCTGGAGGCCCCGGCAGCCATGCTCCTTGCGCTCGTCGGGATGCCCGGCTGCGGCAAGTCCACGGTGGGTCGGCAGCTCGCCCGCCAGCTGGGATGTGACCTCCTCGACACCGATACGGAGCTCGAGAGGCGGCTTGGCATGCCGGTGCGCAGCTTCTTCGAGCTGCACGGCGAGGAGGCCTTCCGAGAGGCCGAGCAGGCCGTCGTCGAGGAAGTGACCCGGCGCGGGGAAGGCGTGATCGCCACGGGTGGGGGGGTCGTGCTGCGGCCTGCCAACCGGGAGGTGCTGCACGCGCGCGCGCAGGTCGTTTATCTGCGCGCCAGCCTGGAGGAGCTGCATCGCCGCTTGCGGCACGACACCCGGCGTCCGCTGCTGCAGGTGGCCGATCCCCTGGGGCGGCTGCGCGAACTGTTTCGCGAGCGCGACCCGCTCTACAGGCGTACCGCGCACTATGTGATCGAGGCGGCGCGACCCACGTTGCCCGCGCTCGTGTCGATGATCCTGATGCAGCTTGAGGTGGCCGGACTCCTGGATCCGGCGCGTGTTCCGGCGACGATCGGGCGCGATCGCTCCCCGGGTTGACCTCTGGGGAACCTGCCGCCGCCTCTTGCCAGGGCGGGTGCCCGCTACACTGCTTGCTGCATGGCTTCGAGTGACACCAGCCGGGTTCCCGATGCGAGCTCCGGACAGACCTGGCAGACCGTGTCCGTCAAAGCGGGCGCGGGCGCGTATGACATCCTGATC
>CAILKA010000450.1 GCA_903834645.1 uncultured beta proteobacterium | reverse complement strand
GTGTCGAAAGGCCCGGGCAGCAGGTTATTGATCGTCACGTTGCGCCCGGCCAGGCGCTTCTGGCGCGCCAGGCCGGCGACGAAGCCGGTGAGCCCGGTGCGCGCACCGTTGCTGAGCCCGAGCACGTCGATGGGCGCCTTGACGGCGCCGGAAGTGATGTTGACCACACGCCCGAAGCCGCGCTCGGCCATTGCATCCACCGTCGCCTTGATGAGCTCGATGGGCGTGAGCATGTTGGCATCGAGCGCGCGGATCCAGGTGTCGCGGTCCCACTCGCGAAAGTCGCCTGCGGGCGGGCCGCCGGCGTTGTTGACGAGGATGTCCACCTGCGGCGCAGCCGCCAGCGCCGCGGCGCGGCCCTCGGCGGTCGTGATGTCGCCGACCACCGTGCGCACCTCCACGCCCGCTCGGAGCGCGCGCAGCTCGGCCGCCGTCGCCTCGAGCGCCTCGCGCCCGCGCGCCGTGATCACCACGTGCACGCCCTCGCTCACCAGCGCCTGCGCACAGCCCTTGCCAAGGCCCTTGCTCGCGGCGCACACGAGCGCCCACTTCCCTGCGATGCCGAGTTCCATGTGATCGAAGACTCCGTTGGTCGAACGCGTATTGTCAGCGCAGCGGCAAGGCCCACAGGCCCAGGTGGCTCGCCGACACGCGCTCGCGTCCGGGCTCGCCGCGGTGGATCGGGCGGTTGAGCACCAGCGGCTGGGTGTCGGGCCCCTGCACGACGATCGCGCTTGTGCCCCCGCCGTCGAGGTTGATGCCTTCGGTGGCGCCGAGCGCGCGCAGCAGCACGGCGAGCTCGTGCAGCGCCACGCCCAGGCTGTAGCCCTCCTGGCGGCCGTCCACCACCACGAGCCACGCGCGCCAGCCGTCGTCGGCCAGGCCCACTGCGGTGCGTGGGTGCACGGCGGGCGCCCGCGCCCCCTCGGCCGGTGGCCGAAAGAGCGGCACGCCACGCTCGAGCACGATGTCGAAGCCGCCCACCGCGTTGACGACACCCGTCAGGTCGAAGGGAGGCCGCGCCAGGCGCGCGCGGCCGTCCTTCATCAGCATCAGCGCGGGGTAGTCCTTCGTCTGTCCGGAGACGAGGCGGCCCAGGCTCACCTGCAGCCCTGCCACGTCCAGCAGCGTTCCCTCCTCATCGACCACCGGTCCGAAAGGTGCGGCGTTGACGGCCAGCTGCAGCCCGTGCTCGCGCAGGAAGCTGCTCGTGAACTGGCCCAGCGTCTCGCCCGTGTGGCGCCCCGGTGGTGCCAGAGGCGCCGAGCCCGGAAGGGCCGGCGGCGTGGCAAACCAGCGCAGCCCGGGCGCGCGCAGGTCCACGCGGGCCACGTGCAGCACCAGCTTGCGAGGCTCCTGGAGCTCGATGCGGGCCGTCTCCACGCCCGTGTAGCGGGGCTGCCACGCGGGCTCGGGCAGCGCCTGCGCGCGCGCCAGCGCCGCGCAGACCCACGCGAGCAGCACGATCAGGATCGACACACGCAGACCCACCGCCACCTCCTCAACGCGTGCGCGACAGCAGCGCCACGCCTGCGATCACGAGCGCGCTGCCCGCTGCGGTCCAGGCGGTGAACGGCTCGCCCAGGATCACCACGCCCATCATCACCGTGCTCACGGGCCCGACCATACCGATCTGGGAGGTCAGACCCGAGCCGATGCGCTGCAGGGCCACCATCAGCATCAGCACCGGCGCGAAGGTGCACACGGTGCCGTTGACGAGGCTCAGCCACAGCACGGCCGCGGGCAGCTCGGCCACCAGCGCAACCGGGCGCAGCACCAGGAACTGCGCGATGCACAGCACGCAGGCAAACGAGGTCGCCAGGCCCGTGAGCCGCGCCGCGCCGATGCGCGAGACGACCTCGCCGCTGTACACCAGGTAGAGCGCGTAGGTGAAGGTGGAGGCGAGCACGAGGCCCGAACCGAGCAGCACGTCCGCCCCGTCGAGGCTCAGCTCGTGGCCGAACACCAGCAGCACGCCCACGTAGCTCAGGCCCAGCGCAGCCAGCTTGCCGCGCCCGACGCGCCGGCCATGCAGCACGCGCCCGAGTATCAGCACCATGGTGGGCGAAAGGTACAGGATGAGGCGCTCCAGGCTCGCCGTGATGTACTGCAGCCCGATGAAGTCGAGGAAGCTCGACAGGTAGTAGCCGATGAAGCCCAGGCCGAGCACCGCGAGCCAATCGCGGCCGGCCAGCGGCGCGCGCCCGCGCGCCGCCCACAGCGCCAGCAGCACGAAGAAGGGCAGCGCCACCGCCATGCGCAGCATGATCAGCGTCACGGGGTCCACCCCGTGGCGGTAGGCGAGCTTGACGATGATCGCCTTGCCCGCGAAGAACACGGCCCCGAGCGCGGCCAGTGCGAGCCCGGTGCGATCCGGGGCGGCGGCTGGGCTCAAAAGCCGGCGGCCTGGCCGTCGCGCCGCGGGTCGCTGGCGGCGGCGTAGCCCTCCACCGCCGGGTCGCCCAGGCGCCAGATGAACTGGCCCGCGCCATAGTCCTGGTAGCTGTCGGCGAAGGGCTCGACGCGGTGGCCCAGCGCACGCAGGCCCTGCGCCGTGTCGGCATCGAAGCCGTTCTCGGCGTTGACGATGCCCGCGTTGACGCGCCAGCGCGGCGCGTCGCAGGCAGCCTGGGGCTGCTGCCGGTAGTCGAGCATGCGCACGAGCGTCTGGAGGTGGCCCTGGGGCTGCATGTCGCCACCCATCACCCCAAAGCTCATCACCGGCGCCCCGTCCTTCGTCAGGAAGGCCGGGATGATCGTGTGGAAGGGCCGCTTGCCCGGGCCCACGACGTTGGCGCGCGACTCGTCGAGCGTGAAGCCGTGGCCGCGGTTCTGCAGGCTGACCCCGTATCCAGGCACGACGACGCCCGAACCGAAGCCCATGTAGTTGCTCTGGATGAAGCTCACCATCATCCCGCGCTCGTCGGCAGCCGTCAGGTAGATCGTGCCGCCCTGGGGCAGGTGGCCGGGGCCGAAGTCCTGGGCACGAGTGGCGTCGATCAGCCTGGCGCGCGAAGCGAGGTAGGCCGGGTCGAGCATCTGCGCGGGCGTGAGCTTCATGGCCGCGGGCTCGCCCACGTGCCGGTAGATGTCGGCGAAGGCCAGCTTCATGGCCTCGATCTGCAGGTGCTGCGAGGCCACGCCGTCCACCGGCAGCGCGGCGATGTCGAAGTGCTCGAGGATGCCCAGCGCGATCAGCGCCGCGATGCCCTGCCCGTTGGGCGGGATCTCGTGCACGGTGTGGCCGCGGTAGCCCTGCTGGATCGGCGTCACCCACTCCGGCGCGTAGCCGGCCAGGTCCTGTTCGGTCATCGAGCCGCCGTGGGCCTTCGCGTGGGCGGCGATCGCCGCGGCCACTTCGCCGCGGTAGTAGGCCTCGCCGCGGGTCTGTGCCACGAGCCGCAGCGTGCGCGCGGCCTCGGGAAAGGCGAATCTCTCGCCCACATGCGGCGCCCGCCCATGGGGCAGGAAGGTCTGGGTGAAGCCCGGCTGCGTGGTGAGCTCGGGCAGTGCCGCGGCAGCCGTCCACTTGTGCTGGATGATCACCGGCACCCCGTAACCGCGTTCAGCCACCTCGATGGCGGGCTCGAAGAGGTCAGCGAAGGGCAGCCGTCCGTAGCGGCCGTGCAGCGCGACCCAGCCGGCCACGGCGCCCGGCACGGTCACCGAATCCCAGCCACGCTTGGGCGGGGTTTTCGCATCCGAGCCGTAGCGGCTGCGGAAATAGGCTGGCGTCCAAGCCGCCGGCGCGCAGCCCGAGGCGTTCAGCCCCTGCAGCGTGGTGCCGTCCCAGACGATGCAGAACATGTCCGAGCCCAGCCCGTTGCTGCAGGGCTCGGCAATGGTCATCACGGCAGCGGCCGCCACCGCCGCGTCCACTGCGCTGCCGCCACGCTGGAGCATGCGCAAGCCGGCCTGCACGGCCACCGGGTGCGAGGTGGAGACGATGTTGCGGGCGAACACGGGCGAGCGCTGGCTGGGGTAGCCGGTGCGCCAGTCGAAGGAGTGGGTCATGGCAGTGGGGTGTCGGGCGGCGGATCCCGCATTGTCTCCGCTCACGGCTCCGGCTGCCTGGCGGGAGGGCGCCGCCAAGCCGCGCGCACGCGGCCTCAAACCGGCGGCTCGGGCCGGTCCGCCAGCGGTTCGCCCACGTAGCGCCGCATCAGCGGCGGCTCGGGGCCGAGGTGAAAGGCCAGTCGATCGGCGCGCAGCTCGGCGTCGAAGGCCGTGAAGCGCTCCAGGCGCCTCTGGTGCTCGACCCAGTTCTCGTCGACGAAGTACTCGACGAGACGACCCGGCTCAGTCGTGTCGCGAAACAGCCCCCACGACAGCGCCCCCTGGCGCAGTCGCGCCCGCCGCGTGCGCTCCATCACGCGTGCGAAGGCCTCCATCCGGGCGGGATCGACCCGGTACTCGATCGTCACCATCACCGGCCCTTCCTCGGGGCCGATCTCCACGGCCGGCGGTGTCCAGGCGGGCGGCGTGGCTGGCGAGAGGTCGGGCGGCGGGCTGCCCTCG
>CAILKA010000449.1 GCA_903834645.1 uncultured beta proteobacterium | reverse complement strand
GTGGGCACGGGGCTCGCGGCGCGGCGAGGCATCCTCGTGCGCGACGCGCAGGCCCTGGAGGCGATGCGCAGCGTGCGCATCGTGGCCTTCGACAAGACGGGCACGCTGACCCAGGGCCGGCCCGTACTGCTGGCGAGCCTGCCCGAGCATGACACCCACGTGCTGGCCCACGCTGCGGCGCTGCAGGCAGGCAGCGAGCACCCGCTTGCCCGGGCGGTGCAGGAGGCGGCGCACGCGCGCGGCCTTGCCGTGCCCACCGCACAGGCGCTGCGCGCCCACCCGGGCCGCGGCATCGAGGGCGTGGTGGACGGCCGCACCTGGCGCCTGGGCAGCAGCCGCTGGCTCGACGAGCTGGGCGCAGTGCAGCCGCCGGCGCTGCAGGCTTCGGCACGCGCCCACGCCCACGACGGCCACAGTCTGGCCTGGCTGATGGTCGACGAGCCCGGCGGGACACTCTCGGTACAGGGCCTGCTCGCCTTCGGCGACACGGTCAAGCCCGAAGCGGCGCAGGCGGTTCAGGCGCTGCGCGCGCTCGGGGTGCGCAGCGTCATGATCAGCGGCGACCAGCCCGGGGCCGCCCAAGCTGTGGCGCGGCTCGTAGGCGTGGACGAGGTGCACGCCGAGGTGCTGCCGGCCGACAAGGCGCGCCTGGTGCAGGCACTCAAGGCACAACTGCCCCCCGGCGAGCGGGTGGCGATGGTGGGCGATGGCGTCAACGACGCGCCGGCCCTGGCCGCCGCCGACGTGGGCATCGCCGTGGTGAACGCGGGCAGCGGAACGGACGTGGCGATGGAGACGGCGGGCCTGACGCTGATGCGGGGCGATCCGCGGCTCGTGGCCGAGGCCATCGGCCTGTCGCAGGCGGTGCGGCGCAAGCTGCACCAGAACCTCTTCTGGGCGTTCGCCTACAACGTCGTGGGGATCCCTCTGGCGGCGTTCGGGGCGCTCAGCCCGGTGCTGGCCGGCGCAGCAATGGCGCTGTCCAGCGTCAGCGTGGTGACGAACGCGCTGCTGCTGCGGCGCTGGCGCCCGCCAGCCGCCCCGGTCAGACAGTAGTGGCCGACGGGCGCGACTTGAGCAGCGCGTCCAGGTCCAGACTGGTCCAGTTTTCGCTTGGCTCGCGCGAGACGATCCGGTCCTGGCAGCCCGGGGACGAGAGGTCCAGCCGCTGGACCGGCACGGGCATCTGCGACTTCAACGAGTAGAAGATCAGGACCACGGGCTTTGCAAACGACTTGAGGTTCTGTTCGTAGACCACCGCGATGCGCTGGGACTGCAGCCTCACGACCGCCCCGATCGGGAAGACACCCACCGTCCTGATGAAAGCCTGCAGGATGTCGTCGTCGAAGTGGCCGCGCCAGCTCTCCATGCGCTCGATGGACTCCGCCGGATCCCAGCGCGCCTTGTAGGCTCGGTGGCTCGTGATGGCGTCGTAGACGTCGCACACGGCACCCATGCGCGAGAACAGCGAGATCTTGGCCTTCGACAGCTGGTCCGGGTAGCCCGTTCCGTCCACGCGCTCGTGGTGGTGCAGGGTCACGTCGATCACCTGGTCGGACGCGCCTCGCGCCTCGGCCAGCAGCTCGAAGCCGCGCCGCGGGTGCGTGCGGATGATCGAGAACTCCTCCTGAGTGAGTTTGCCCGGCTTGGTGAGGATCACCTCGGGCATCTTCGCCTTGCCCAGGTCGTGCAGCAGCCCGGCGAGCCCAGCCTCGCGGCAGGTGTCGGCGTCCAGGCCCATCTCGCGGCCCAGCGCGACCATCAGCGCGCACACCGCCACCGAGTGCATGTAGGTGTATTCGTCGCGCTTGCGCAGGCGCGTGAGCGTCAGCAGCGCGTCCGGGTTGCGGTTCACGGAGTCGTTGACCGAGTCCACCAGGGGCAGGCAGCGCTCGGCATCCAGCGCATGCCCGAGCCGCGCACTCTCGTACAGCCCGCCCACCAGGGTGCGCACGTCGCGCACGATCCCGGAGGCCCGCTGCATCTCGCTGTCCAGGGGTGCGGTGGGCTCGCGCTTGGGCGTGTTCGCAGGGCCGGCTGTCCATGCCGCGCCTGCCTGGGCCAGCCCCGCGGCGACCGGATCGCGCGGCTTGCGCGGGTCGAAGCCCGGGCCCGGCTCGGCCATCTCGCGCGGGGTCCGCGGATCGAATCCGGAACCCGGCTGGGCCGGCTCGCGCGGGGCCCGCGGATCGAACCCGGAACCCGGCTGGGCCGGCTCGCGCGGAGCCCGCGGATCGAACCCGGAACCCGGCTTGGCCGGCTCGCGCGGAGCCCGCGGATCGAATCCGTGGGTCCGGGTGGCGCGCGCCTGGACCGTCGCGTTGTCTTCAGCAGGCGAGCCAGCCGGCCGAGGGTCCTCGGGAGCCTCCAGCGGAGCGCCCGTTTCGCCTCGCGCCTGCGTGAGGGCCGACGACGCTGCATCCTGGATCGCCCGGTTTTCCGCAGCTTCGTCGATCAGGACATCCAGCCCGCGCGACAGGTCGATCCAGATCGACTGGACCGCGCTCTGCTTGAGCTTGCCGACCTGGTCGTCCTCCGCCAGGAGGAATTCGTTGCGCCAGAACGGGTTCGTCAGCCAGGATCCCTCGATCTTGTGGAGGAACATCCCCACGCGGGCTTGGCGAACGGAAATCCTCTTGAGGGGTGCGGTTTGGGCGTTCACGGTGGCCGTTGAGACGTATGTCTCTGGCGCTATCGGCAACTGCCACCCCGGACTTGAGCCTCAGACCCGCAGGAGCGAGAAATATGACCGGCCCGCGTGGCGGGCGGCCCCGAACCCATTGCAGGACCGGGGCTCAGCGGAAGCGCGACTCCGGCACGGTCTTGAGGTCACCTGGCAGCGAGCCGATGTGGCGGGCCATCGCCTTGAGCTCGGCCAGCGTGAAATTCTTCACCTGTCCCGCCATGATGCCGTTGGCACGCCCCAACGCCGGGTTGCCGTCGGTCTTGTAGGACTTGAGCGCCACGTAGAGGTAGTCAGCGTGCTGACCCGCGATCTTCGGGTAGGACGGATCAATCGGCTTGTTGTAGTCGGTGCCGTGGCAGGAGGCACAGGCGCCCTTGGTCAGCAACGCGGCAACCTCCGGTTGCGGAGCAGGCGCGGTGCGGGCGGCCACCGGCTTGACGGCCGATGCGCCCTGCTGCTCGTAGAAGGCCGACAGGTCGGCGATGTCGGCATCCGACAGCGATCCGGCCAGGCCGCGCATCGAGGGATGGCGGCGCTCGCCCTTCTTGTAGGCGGTGAGGGCCGAGGCGATGTACTTCGCATTCTGGCCGGCGATCATGGGTACCCGGTGCACTTCGGGGAAGGAGGCCTGGTACCCGGGAATGCCGTGGCACCCGATGCACATGGCGGCCTTCTTCTGGCCGGCAGCGACGTCCTGGGCCGTCGCGAGGGGGGCGGTGGCGGCCAGGGCCAGCGCGAGGAGCAGCGCCTTGTTGTTCATGGTGCTTGTGAGCTTCTGGAAGTGTGCGTGAACCGTCTCTCCGACCGGGCGCGATTATAGGGTCGCCCGTATACTGGCCCGGCCTTCCCGACACCGCCTCCACAAGATGAAGTTCAAGGGCTCAGACCAGTACGTTGCCACGCCTGACCTGATGCTGGCCGTGAACGCCGCCATCACCCTGAAGCGCCCGCTGCTGGTCAAGGGCGAGCCCGGAACCGGCAAGACCATGCTGGCCGAGGAGGTCGCGCAGGCGCTCGGAATGCCGCTGCTGCAGTGGCACGTGAAGAGCACCACCAAGGCGCAGCAGGGCCTGTACGAGTACGACGCCGTGAGCCGGCTGCGTGACAGCCAGCTCGCCGACACCGACAGCGCGGCGCGCGTGCGCGACATCCGCAACTACATCGTGCGCGGGGTGCTGTGGCAGGCCTTCGCCGCCGAGGAGCCGGTGGTGTTGCTGATCGACGAGATCGACAAGGCCGACATCGAGTTCCCCAACGACCTCCTGCGCGAGCTCGACCGCATGGAGTTCCACGTCTACGAGACGCGCGAGACCGTGCGGGCCGTCCACCGCCCGCTCGTGTTCATCACCTCCAACAACGAGAAGGAGCTGCCCGACGCGTTCCTGCGCCGCTGCTTCTTCCACTACATCAAGTTCCCGGACGCCGACACGATGCGCGCCATCGTGGATGTCCACTTCCCCGGGCTCAAGAAGGAGCTGCTGGCCGCAGCGATGAAGACCTTCTACGACGTGCGCGGATTGCCCGGCCTGAAGAAGAAGCCCTCGACCTCCGAGCTCATCGACTGGCTCAAGCTGCTCGTGGCCGAGGAGATCCCGACCGAGGCCTTGCAGTCGGGCGACGACAAGGTGGCGATTCCGCCGTTGGTGGGCGCGCTGCTGAAGAACGAGCAGGACACGACGCTCTTCGAGAAGCTCGTGTTCATGCAGCGCCACAACCGCTGAGCCGCGGGCCTGGCACACACACCGAGGCCCCCATGCCCACGACGACACCGAAGAAGGCGCTGCGTCCCCTGACCGTCGAGGAGCTGTGGCAGCTCGAGCGGCTGGGCAACCCGAGCCTGTCGCCCGATGGCACGCTGGCGGTGGCGAGCGTCACGCGCCACTCCATGTCCGACAACCTGGCCTCGAGCACGCTGTGGCTCTTCAGCACGCTTGGCGGCCGGCCGCGCGCCCTCACCCACGCCGGCGACAAGGACGGCCAGCCACGCTTCAGCCCCGCTGGCGATCGCATCGCCTTCGTCGGGCGGCGCGAGCAGGAAGGCGCGAAGGACGAGGCCCCGCAGCTCTACCTGATCCCGCCCGACGGTGGTGAAGCCCAGCGCGCCGCCACGGTGGCCACGGGCGTGGAGGCCTTCCGGTGGTTCCCCGACGGGCGCCGCATTGCCTTCGTGTCGTGGGTGTGGCCGAACCTGCGTGGTGCGGCTGCGCAGGCGCGCGCGATGCACGAGTTCAGGTCGCGCAAGGAGACGGGCTACGTCACCTCCGAGGCGCAGTACCGGCACTGGGACCATCACGTGCCGATGGGGCGTGCGGCGCACCTGCACGTGCTTGACACCGCGCGCGGCCGCGTGACCGACCTCTTCGAGGGCACCGGCTACGAGCTCTCACGCGCCGAGCCCAACGCCGACACCTTCGACGTCTCGCCCGACGGGCTGCGCATCGTCTTCGCCTTCGACCCGGCCGAGGAAAAGCGCAGCGACGGGCGCCACGCCCTGGCCGAGATCGACCTGCGCAGCGGCCGCATCACGGTGGTGGCACGCGACCCGGAATGGGACTTCCGGGCCCCGCGCTACAGCCCCGACGGCCAGCGCATCGCCCTCCTCGCCAGCCACGTCGGGCGCAAGCACACGATGCCCGATCACCTGGCGCTGTGGCACCGCGTGGGCGGGCGCTGGGAGGTATGCAGCCAGGCCTGGGACCACGAGGTGCACGCGCCACTGGTGTGGGAGGACGACGGCCAGGCGCTGCTGCTGTGCTCGGAGGAGCGCGGGCGGCGCCACCTGTGGCGCTTCGACCTGCCCGACCAGCGCGCCGAGGTGGTGGTGGCGGGCGGCTGGGTGCACGCCTTCGACAAGGCCGCGGGCACGGTCGTGACGCTGGCCGACTCGGCGCAGCACCCGGGCCGGCTGCATGCGCACGTGGCGGGCGAACCGCCCAGACGCCTGGAGCAGCTCAATGACGCCCTGCTGGCGCGCCACGACCTCGGCCGCACCGAAGAGGCATGGGTGACGGGCGCGCGCGGCGAGAAGGTGCAGGTGTGGCTCACCTGGCCGCCGGGCTTCACGCCACGGCGCAAGTGGCCGCTGATGCACAACATCCACGGCGGGCCCCACACCGCGGCGGGCGACACCTGGCACTACCGCTGGAACACCCAGGTTTTCGCGGGCCAGGGCTACGTGGTGGCGAGTGTGAACTACCACGGCTCGTCGAGCTTCGGCTACGCCTTCAAGGACAGCATCACGCACCGCTGGGGCGAGCTCGAGCTGCAAGACGTGGAGGCCGCCAC
>CAILKA010000448.1 GCA_903834645.1 uncultured beta proteobacterium | reverse complement strand
GCATCGCGCAACTGCACGAGGATGGAGGCGAGGCCGTGTTCGACCTGCTGCAATGGTCCGAGGCTGCCGCTCCGCGGGGCGAGGTCGAGGTGCGCGGCCGGCTGCAGCAGGTGGTGGAGGGGTACCAGCCTGCGGGCAATTCGTGACGGCTTGCCTACGCGCTCGCAGGGCAGTCGAAGTCCGGCTGAGTGCTCGGCCGGGTGCTCGGCTAGGCTGGTGCGGAGTCAGGCTGCCTTGCCTGGATCAACCAGTGCGATGCCAGCCGCCAGGGCAGCCAGTCGCAACGACCGGTCCAGTGTGGCCAGGGGCAGCTTGCGGCGTTGTGCCAGCTCGAGATACGTGGCGTCGTAGGCACTCAACGAGTGGGCCGATGCCAGCTGGTCCAGCGGCACGACTGCCGGAGTTTCGGCATCGATGATGACGGGCAGTTCCTCGAGCTCGTGAGCGATCTCGACACGGCGGCCAGGCAGCAGGCGCCCCCTTCTCGCGGCGCTTTGCAGCACGTTGGCGCACTCTGCCACCCAGAGCGCAGGCACCCACACTGGCCGGGTTCCGAGGGATTCCAACAACGCCTCCGTGAAGCCGGTCGCCTCGTCCGGGAAGAACCAGGCCATCGTGACCGATGCATCCAGCACGAGCCCTGGCCCGAACATGGCGGCAGGTTCGCGTGCGGCCACGCTCATCTCCTGCCCTCGGCGATCAGTTCTTGCAAGGACACACCTTGGCCGAGCGCGTGCCCGGTACGTGAACGCCGGATTCGCTGCACCAGTGCCTGGGCCTGTGCCCGTGCGTCGGGCTTGTGCGCAGGCACCAGCCGTGCCACCTCCTCGCCTCGGCGCGTGATGACGATCTCCTCACCCCGCGCAGCGCGGTCCACGAGTTCGGACAAGCGGTTTTTGGCTTCGAAGAGGCCGAAGGTGGTGGGCATGGGTGGGCTCCTGGCTTGAAGGTGCTGCTTTGCCAATCAGCGGACGCTTGAATCTATCATCTAGCTGTCTAGATGAAAAGATCTACTTCAGGCCGCTCGGTTGCCTAACCCTCGCAGACAATGCGGACAAGTAGCCTCACCCCCTCACCATGACCCTCCTCATCACCGGCGGCGCCGGCTTCATCGGCAGCAACTTCGTGCTCGACTGGCTGGCCGACCCCGCCTGCGGCCACGAGCCCATCGTCACCCTCGATGCGCTGACCTACGCCGGCAACCGAGAGAACCTGGCTTCGCTCGAGGGCAACCCCCGCCACACCTTCGTGCAGGGCGACATCTGCGACCGCGCGCTCATCGATCGGCTCCTCGCCGAGCACCGTCCGCGCGCCATCGTCCACTTCGCGGCCGAGAGCCACGTGGACCGCAGCATCCTCGGCCCCGGCGCGTTCCTGAAGACCAACATCGACGGCACCTTCACCCTGCTGGAAGCCGCGCGGGCCTACTGGAGCGGCCTGCAGGGCGGCGAAAGAGAGGCCTTTCGCTTCCATCACGTCTCCACCGACGAGGTCTACGGCAGCCTCGCGCCAGATGCCCCCGCCTTCACCGAGCGGCATCCCTACGAGCCCAACAGCCCTTACTCGGCCAGCAAGGCCGCCAGCGACCACCTCGTGCGCGCCTGGCACCACACCTACGGGCTGCCGGTGCTCACCACCAACTGCTCCAACAACTACGGGCCCTAGCACTTCCCCGAGAAGCTCATCCCGCTGATGAT
>CAILKA010000447.1 GCA_903834645.1 uncultured beta proteobacterium | reverse complement strand
CCGATCTATCGAGGGCACGGTGGTGCTGGCCACCGTCGTGGCGGCCAAGAACGCCAAGCCGGGGCAAGACTTCTTCCCCCTCACCGTCGACTACCTCGAGAAGACCTACGCCGCGGGCAAGATCCCGGGCAGCTTCTTCAAGCGCGAAGGCCGCCCGAGCGAGCTCGAGACGCTGACGAGCCGCCTCATCGACCGCCCGATCCGTCCGCTCTTCCCGGACGGCTTCTTCAACGAGGTGCAGGTTGTCGTGCACGTGCTGAGCCTCAATCCCGAGGTGCAGGCCGACATCGCGGCGCTCATCGCCTCGAGCGCTGCGCTGTCCGTCAGCGGCATCCCCTTCAACGGCCCGATCGGCGCGGCGCGCGTGGGCTACATCAACGGCGAGTACGTGCTCAACCCGGGCAAGGCGGAACTCGTCAACAGCAAGCTCGATCTCGTCGTGGCCGGCACCGAGGCGGCCGTGCTGATGGTCGAGTCCGAGGCTGACCAGCTCACCGAGGAGGTGATGCTGGGCGCCGTGGTCTACGGCCACGAGCAGGGCAACGTGGCGATCCAGGCCATCCACGAGCTCGTGCGCGAAGCCGGCAAGGCCGAGTGGCTGTCCGCCGGCACCTGGGCGCCTCCCGCCAAGGACGAAGTCTTCATCGCCAAGATCAACGCCCTGGCCGAGGAGAAGCTGCGTGCGGCCTACCAGATCCGCAGCAAGCAGGCCCGCACCCAGGCCTGCCGCGAGGCCTATGCCGGCGCCAAGGCGGCGCTGAAGGCAGAGGGCGTGGCGTTCGACGAGGTCAAGGTCGAGTCGCTGCTGTTCGAGATCGAGGCGCGCATCGTGCGCAGCCAGATCCTGGCCGGCGAGCCCCGCATCGACGGGCGCGACACCCGCACCGTGCGCCCGATCGAGATCCGCACCTCGGTGCTGCCGCGCACCCACGGCTCGGCGCTCTTCACGCGTGGCGAGACGCAGGCGCTGGCGGTGGCCACGCTGGGCACCGAGCGCGATGCGCAGCGCATCGACGCGCTGGCCGGCGAGTTCGAGGACCGCTTCATGCTGCACTACAACATGCCCCCCTTCGCCACCGGCGAGACGGGGCGCGTGGGCAGCCCCAAGCGGCGCGAGATCGGCCACGGCCGCCTCGCCAAGCGCGCGCTCATCGCCGCGTTGCCGAGCAAGGAAGATTTCCCCTACGTGCTGCGCGTGGTCAGCGAGATCACCGAGAGCAACGGCTCGTCTTCGATGGCCTCGGTGTGCGGCGGTTGCCTGGCGCTGATGGACGCGGGCGTGCCGATGAAGGCCCACGTGGCCGGCATCGCCATGGGCCTCATCAAGGACGGCAACCGCTTTGCGGTGCTGACCGACATCATCGGCGACGAGGATCACCTCGGCGACATGGACTTCAAGGTGGCCGGCACGACCGCGGGTGTGACCGCGCTGCAGATGGACATCAAGATCCAGTGCATCACCAAGGAGATCATGCAGGTTGCCCTGGCCCAGGCCAAGGAAGCTCGCATGCACATCCTGGGCAAGATGGTGGAGTCGAT
>CAILKA010000446.1 GCA_903834645.1 uncultured beta proteobacterium | reverse complement strand
GTGTGCACGCAGGCCTGGTCGATGTCCAGCGCATAGACCCCGTGGCAGCGCGGGGAGCCGCCCTGGCGCAGGTGGCGCGTGGTGACGAGATCCACCGCCATCCAGCGCTCGCGAAGCCGTATTTGCGGGTGGGCGCGCGCCTGCTCCAGCAGCACCTCGTGGATGGCTCGGCCGGTGCTGTCGGCCACGTGCGCAATACGGCGCACCGTGTGCCCGCCCTCGCGCGTGAGGTGCAGGCCCAGCGGCCCGTCCGGATCGGCCGAGAACGGCACGCCGCGCTCGACCAGCCAGGCCACGGCCTGCGCACTGTGCTCGGCGATGAAGCGCGCGGCATGCTCGTCGACGATGCCGGCGCCCGCATCCTGCGTGTCGCGCACGTGCGAGTCGACGCTGTCGTCGGCACCGAGCACGCCCACGATGCCGCCTTGTGCCCAGGCGGTGGCGGCTTCTTCGAGGCCGCGCTTGGCCAGCACCGTGACATCGGCCGAGCCGGCCAGGTTCAAGGCTGCCGTGAGGCCGGCCAGGCCCGCCCCGACGACGACGATGTGCGGACGGTCTGCGCTACCCATGGACCCATTCTAGGGACCGCAGCCCGCGCACCCGGACCGGGGCATGACCTCGGCCAGGCGGGCCCGTGTGCTGGCTCCGCATGCCTCAGTGCAGGTTGCGCTCGAAGCGGAACTCGCCCCCCTCGACCTCCACCGGGATGACGTCCTTGGGCCCGAAGCGACCCTGCAGAATCAACCGCGCCACCGGATTCTCGATGCGCTGCTGGATCGCACGCTTGAGCGGCCGCGCACCGAAGACCGGGTCGAAACCGACCTTGGCCAGCTCGGCCAGCGCCGCGCCCGACACCTCGAGCTTCATCTGCATCTTCTCCAGCCGCTGCTCGAGCGCGCGCAGCTGGATCCTCGCGATGTTCTCGATGTGCGCCGCATCCAGCGCATGGAACACCACCGTCTCGTCGATGCGGTTGAGGAACTCGGGGCGGAAGTGCTGCTTCACCTCGGCCCACACCGCATCGCGGATCAGCGACTCGGCCTGGCCCGACATCTGCATGATCAGGTGCGATCCGAGGTTGCTCGTCATCACGATCACCGAGTTCTTGAAGTCCACGGTGCGCCCCTGGCCATCGGTCAGACGGCCGTCGTCGAGCACCTGCAGCAGCACGTTGAAGACGTCCGGATGCGCCTTCTCCACCTCATCGAGCAGGATCACGCTGTAGGGCTTGCGCCGCACCGCCTCGGTGAGCGTGCCGCCCTCCTCGTAGCCCACGTAGCCCGGGGGCGCGCCGATGAGGCGGCTCACGGAGTGCTTCTCCATGAACTCGCTCATGTCGATGCGCACCATGTGCTCCTCGGTGTCGAAGAGGAAGCCGGCCAGTGCCTTGCACAACTCCGTCTTGCCCACACCCGTGGGGCCCAGGAAGAGGAAGGAGCCCAGCGGCCGGTTCGGGTCGGACAAGCCCGCGCGCGAGCGCCGGATGGCATCTGACACGGCGAGGATGGCGGCATCCTGGCCCACCACGCGCTCGTGCAGCTTGACCTCCATCTGCAGCAGCTTGTCGCGCTCGCCCTGCATCAGCTTGGACACCGGAATGCCGGTGGCCCGTGCCACGACCTCGGCGATCTCTTCGGCGCCCACCATCGTGCGCAGCAGCTGCGGCGCGCCGCCCTCCTTCGCCCCGCGCGCTTTGCCCGTTTCCTTGGCCTGCGCCTCCTTGAGGCGCTTTTCCAGGTCGGGCAGGCGCCCGTACTGGAGCTCGGCCACCTTGTTGAAATCGCCCTTGCGCTTGAGCTCCTCGATCTGGAATTTGATCTGCTCGATCTGCTCCTTG
>CAILKA010000445.1 GCA_903834645.1 uncultured beta proteobacterium | reverse complement strand
CGGGCTGGCGGGCCTGCCGGTTCCCGCGCCCGTGGAGGGCGTGGACCTCTCGCGCCACCTGCTGGGCACGGCCACCGAGGAGGCGCCCGACGCGGTGCTGCTCATGAACCCCTGCCCCTTCAGCATCGGCGACCCGCGCGGCCCGGACCAGGTGCCCAGCTTCCAGGGCATGCGCATGGAGTACCGCGGCGTGCGCACGCGGCGCTACACCTACGCCCGCACCATCGACCGGCCCTGGCTGTTGTACGACAACCTGGTGGACCCCTTCCAGATGGACAACCGCATCGACGATCCGTCGTGCACCGCACTCGTCGAGACGCTCGAGGCGCAGATGCAGGCCCTGATGGCGCGGATCGGCGACCGCTTCGAGCCCAAGGAGGCGTACTACGAGCGCTTCGGGATCGACCTCGACCACCGCGGCAAGGTCCGGGGCATCGTCGAGAACCCCTATCCCCGCATGGGGTGAGAACGTCCCTCCGCGCGCGCGGGCTTAGGCTCAGGCCCGCGCCCGACCACCGGCGACACTGACAGAGGATCCACCATGGCCGATTGCCGCACCCCGCCCCGCCCGCTCGATACCGTGCACCGTCGAAGGTGCCTGCAGCGGCTGGCAGGCTGGTCCGCCGCGAGCCTGCTCGCCGGTGGACCACTGGCGCTACCGCGCGCTGCGCATGCACAGGACTACCCGGTGAAACCGATCCGGTTGATCGTGCCCTTCGCGCCGGGTGGGTCATCAGACACCGTCTCACGGCTCGTCGCGCAGAAACTCTCGGCCGCGTTCGGCCAGCAGGTGGTGCTGGAGAACCGTGCCGGCGCTGGCGGCAACATCGGCATGGACGCTGTGGCCAAGGCCGCGCCCGACGGCTACACGCTGCTCTTTGCCGCAGGCTCGGCAGCGATCAACGTTTCGCTCTACGACAAGATGTCCTTCGACCCGCTCAAGGACCTCGTGCCGGTGAGCCACGTGTGCAACGTCAACGGCATCCTCGTCGTCCACCCGTCCGTTCCCGCGCGCACGCTCAAGGAGTTCATCGACCTGGCGCGTTCCAGGCCTGACGCCATCAATTACGCGTCAGCCGGCTCGGGCACGGTCGTTCACCTGGCTGGCGAGATGTTCAAGAGCATGGCCCGCGTCAACCTCACGCACGTGCCCTACAAGGGCAGCGGCCCGGCCCTGAGCGACCTGCTGGGCGGCCAGGTGCAGGCGATGTTCGCCAACATGCCCGGCACGATGCAGCACGTGAAGGCAGACAAGCTGCGGGTGCTGGCCGTCACGGGCGCGCGGCGCTCGCCGCTGCTGCCCGATGTGCCGGCCGTCTCGGAGCTGGTGCCGGGCTACGCCGCCTCGACGTGGTTCGGCGTGTTCGCTCCGGCGGGCACACCCGCGGCGATCGTCACGCGCATCAACGCCGAGATCGGCAAGGCGCTCACCGCGCCCGACCTGCTGGCCACGCTGCGTGCCGAGGGCGCGGAGCCCGTGGGCAGCAGCGCCGAGCAGTTCGCGCAGTTCTTCCGTGAGGAAGTGTCGCGCTGGGGTGCGGTGGTGCGCGCCAGCGGGGCGCGCGCGAACTGAGGGCTCAGTCCCCGCCGCCCGCCCCCAGGAGCGGCACGCTCCCGTCGCTGCTCGCACCCAGCAGCCCGGTGCGCGTGTAGATCCCGAGCTTGTCGCGCGTGTCGGCGATGTCGAGCGCGCGCATCGTGAGCTGCCCGATGCGGTCGGCCGGCGTGAAGGCGCCCTCGCCCTTTTCCATCGTCAGCCGCTCGGGGTGGTAGGTCAGGTTGGGGCTCTCGGTGTTGAGGATCGAGTAGTCATTGCCGCGGCGCAGCTCGAGCGTGACCTCGCCCGTGACGGCGCGCGCGACCCAGCGCTGCGCCGTCTCGCGCAGCATCAGCGCCTGCG
>CAILKA010000444.1 GCA_903834645.1 uncultured beta proteobacterium | reverse complement strand
TGGCGGGTCTCAATCACAAGTGCGGCTGGCGCGGCACCACCAACACGCTGCTGAACTTCGGCGAAGGGCGGTTCCGCCCGCGTGCAGGGGCGGGTGACGGGCTGGATGGTCAGGGCAGTGGCGCCGTGGGCTGGCTCGTCGGCCGCCCGGGCGAGGGTCTGCGCTGCATGTTCCACATGATGAACGAGGCCCGCATCGGGGTGGGCATGGCGGCCACGATGCTCGGCATGGCCGGCTACGAGGCCTCGCTGGCCTACGCGCGCCAGCGTCCGCAGGGCCGGCCAATGGGGCCATCGGGCAAGGATCCCGGCCAACCCCAGGTGCCCATCATCGCCCACGCCGACGTGCGCCGCATGCTGCTCGCGCAGAAGGCGTACTGCGAGGGCGCGCTCGCTCTCGAGCTCTACTGCGCGCGCCTGGTCGACGAGTTGCGCACGGGTGCAGAGGCCGCCGCGCGCGAGGCCACACTGCTGCTCGAAGTACTCACGCCGATTGCGAAGAGCTGGCCCAGCGAGTGGTGTCTGGAGGCCAATTCGCTCGCGATCCAGGTGCACGGCGGCTACGGCTACACGCGTGACTTCCCGGTCGAGCAGTACTGGCGCGACAACCGGCTGAACATGATCCACGAAGGCACGCACGGCATCCAGGCGCTGGACCTGCTCGGGCGCAAGGTGGTGATGGACAGCGGCGCCGGCCTGCGTGCGCTCGAGGCGCGCATGCGGCGCACGGTCGAGGCCGCTGCCGGCGTGCCCGAACTTGCACCGCTGGCCGGCGGCCTCGGTCACGCGATCGACCGGTTGCTGGCGGCCACGCGCGCGGCCTGGAGCACCGGTGTGCCCGACGAAGCCCTGGCCAATGCCACGCCCTACCTGCAGGCCTTCGGGCACGTGGTGCTCGCGTGGATCTGGCTCGACGTGGGGCAGGGCTGCCACCGAGCGCTTGGCTCGCAGGGCCGGCAGGATGCGACTCAAGGCGGTGGCGCAGCCGATACCGCCGGCTCCGACGCAGCGCGCCTGCAGGGCCATCTCGCGGCGATGCGCTACTTCCACGCCTATGAACTGCCGCGCATAGACGCCTGGCTGGGTGTCGTGGCGTCACGCGAGGCGGTGTGCCGCACGATGCGCGAGGAGTGGTTCTGAGGATGCGCAGCACGACCCTCGACACCCTCATCTGGGTGCTGGTATTTGGTGGCCTGCTGGTGTTCAGCGTGGGGCTCTTCGTGCCCGACGCGCGGCCCGGGCTGCAACTTCTGCTCATGGGCGGCGGAGCCGTGTCGGCCGCTGCGGGCGTGGTGCTCGTGGCCGTACGCGCCCGCCGCTCCGACTGAGCCCCCCTTCACGCCTGCACCCACGCCTACGAGCACCCTCTGCCTGGAGTCCGCACATGTCCACACCCGTGATGAAGCTCTTCGACCTCGCCGGCCAGGTGGCCCTCGTCACAGGCGGCTCGCGCGGGCTCGGCTTGCAGATGGCGCATGCGCTGGGTGAGGCCGGCGCCAAGATCATGCTCACCTCGCGCAAGGCGTCCGACCTGGAGGAGGCTGCCGCCGACTTGCAGGCTGCCGGCATCGATGCGCGCTGGATCGCTGCCGACTCAAGCGACCCCGAGCAGATCCGCCGGGTCGTCGACGAGACGGTCCAGCGCCTGGGCCACATCGACATCCTGATCAACAACGCCGGCGCCACCTGGGGCGCACCGGCCGAGGAGCATCCGCTGGCCGCGTGGGACAAGGTGATGAACCTCAACGTGCGCAGCCTCTTCCTCTACGCGCAGGCCGTAGCCCAGGCGAGCATGATCCCGCGTCGGCGCGGGCGCATCGTCAACATCGCCTCCATCGCGGGGCTGGCCGGGTCGCTGAACATGAAGTTCATCGCCTATGGCACGAGCAAGGGCGCGGTCGTGAACTTCACGCGCACGCTCGCGGGCGAGTGGGGCCCCTACGGCATCACCGTCAACGCGCTCGCGCCGGGCTTCTTCCCCAGCCGCATGACGCAGGCGACGCTTGCCGAGCACGGCGTGGACAACCTCGCCGCGCACGCACCGCTGCGGCGTCTGGGCGATGACGACGACCTCAAGGGCGCGGTGCTGTTGTTCGCGACCCAGGCCGGCAAGCACATCACCGGCCAGGTCCTGGCCGTTGACGGTGGCGTGAGCGCCGTCCATTCGGGCTGACCCGCCAGCAGGTCGAACCGTGGACTTCCAGGTGGAAATCCCTTTCGGGCGGCTGCTCGGGCTCGAGCTCGTGCGCATCGAGCCTGCGCTCGCGGTGCTGGCACTGGACATGCGCCCTGAGCTCACCAACTCCTGGGCCGTGGCGCACGGCGGGGTCACGATGACGCTGCTGGACGTGGCCATGGCGCACGCCGCTCGCAGCCCGCGCACACAGGCGGGCCCCTGGTCTCCAGGCGTGGTCACGATCGAGATGAAGACGAGCTTCCTGTTGCCCGCCGAGGGACGGCTCGTGGCCACCGCGCGCTGCCTGCGCCGCACCGCCTCACTCGCCTTCTGCGAGGCCAGCATGACCCGCACCGATGGCGAGATCACGGCCCACGCCACGGGTACCTTCAAGTTCCTGCGTGGCCTGCCCGCGGGATCCGACGGGCGCGAGGTGCGCCGACAGGCCGGCCTTCCCGATTCCCCGACCCCCTGAATCCTTTCCCCACAGCGAGTCCATGATGACCCTCAACCAGCAGATCCTGCTCGCCTCCCGCCCCGCAGGCGAGCCCACCGTCGACAACTTCCGCCTCGTCTCGGTCGAATTGCCCGCGCTGGCCGACGGTCAGGTGCTCGTGCGCCACCATTACCTCAGCCTGGACCCCTACATGCGCGGCCGCATGAACGACGGCCGCAGCTACGCGCAGCCGCAGCCGCTCGACGCCGTGATGATCGGCGGCACCGTGGGCGAGGTGGTGGAGTCGCGCCACCCGGCCTTCGCGGCTGGCGACCAGGTTGTTGGCATGGGCGGCTGGCAGACGCACGCCGTCGTCGATGCGAACCAGCCTGGGCTGCTGCGCAAGGTGGACACCACCCACATTCCGCTGGCGGCCTACCTCGGCGCCGTGGGCATGCCCGGCGTCACGGCCTGGATGGGCCTGACTCAGATCATCGAGCCCAAGGCCGGCGAGACGGTGGTTGTCAGCGCTGCCAGCGGGGCCGTCGGCGGGGCACTGGGGCAACTCGCCAAGGCGCGCGGCTGCCGCGCCGTCGGGATCGCCGGCGGCCCGGACAAGTGCGACTACGCAGTACGCGAACTCGGCTTCGATGCCTGCATCGACTACAAGGCACATCGTGACCTCAAGTCGCTGCTGGCTGCGCTCAAGGAAGCCTGCCCGCAGGGCATCGACGGTTACTTCGAGAACGTGGGCGGCGTCATCCTGGACGCCGTGATGCTGCGCATGAACGCCTTCGGGCGCATCGCGTTCTGCGGGATGATCGCCGGATACAACGGCGAGCCCATCCCGATGGCCAATCCCTCGTTGATCCTCGTGTCCCGGCTGAAGCTGCAGGGTTTCATCGTGAGTGAGCGCATGGAACTCTGGCCTGCGGCGCTCAAGGAGCTTGGCACGATGGTGGCCACCGGCAAGCTCAAGTACCGCGAGACCGTGGCCCAGGGGCTGGCGGCCGCCCCGGACGCCTTCCTCGGGCTGCTCAAGGGCCGCAACTTCGGCAAGCAGCTCGTCAAGCTCGTCTGAGGCGACGTTGCACTGGATCTGGGCCCGCTTCGAGGAACTGGGCGTCGACGCGCTGTACGACGCGCTTGCGCTTCGCTGCCGCGTGTTCATTCTCGAGCAAGGTCCGTACCTCGACCCCGACGGCCTCGACCGACACGCCTTTCACCTGATGGGCCGCGACGATGCCGGCGTGCTCCAGGCCTACCTTCGCGTGGTCGACCCTGGCGCCAAGTACGTCGAGCCTTCCATCGGTCGCGTGATCACCGCACCCGAGGTGCGCGGGCAGGGCCTGGGGTGGACGCTCATGCGCGAGGGGCTGGCGCGCTGCGGGCAGGCCTGGCCGGGGCAGGGCATCCGCATCAGTGCACAGGCGCATCTGCAGCCCTTCTATGGCGCGCTCGGCTTCGAGACCGTCGGCGCTCCCTACGGCGAGGACGGCATCCCGCACGTGGAGATGCTGCGACTCTCCGATTGACGAGCAGGAGGGCTGCATGAACGGGCACATGCACCATCGCGGGTGCGCTTCCCCCGCGCCCGCACGCAGGCCCGCAAGCCTTCTACCCCCATCCTTCATTCGACTGGAGCGATCATGAGCACTTTGGCAGGCGGCATCGCCGTCATCACCGGAGCCGCATCGGGCTTCGGCCTGGAAGCCAGCCGCCTGGCCGCGCGCCAGGGTATGCAGATCGTCATGGCCGACGTGCAGGCCGATGCTCTCGAGCATGCCGCCTCCGACGTGCGCGCGCTCGGCGCGGAGGTGCTGCCGCAGCGCGTAGACGTGTCGAAGGCCGCAGAGGTCGAGGCCCTGGCCACAGCCACGCTCTCGCGCTTCGGCACCCCCACCTTTGTCTTCAACAACGCCGGGGTGGGCGCCGGAGGCCTGATCTGGGAGCACACCCTCAAGGACTGGGAGTGGGTGATCGGCGTGAACCTGATGGGTGTGGCCCATGGGGTCCGCGTCTTCACGCCGCTGATGCTGGCTGCCGCAGCGGCCGATCCCCAGTGGCGCGGCCACATCGTCAACACGGCGAGCATGGCTGGGCTGTTGAACGCGCCGAACATGGGCGTCTACAACGTCACCAAGCACGCCGTGGTGTCGCTCAGCGAGACCCTGCACCAGGACCTGAGCCTGGTCACCGAACAGGTCCACGCGCACGTGCTGTGCCCCTACTTCGTGCCCACCGGTATCTCGCACAGCCACCGCAACCGCCCGGAAGCGCTCAGCGACGAAGGGGCGCGCCCCACGCGCAGCCAGCTCATCGCCCAGGCCATGAGCGAGAAGGCCGTCTCGAAAGGGCGCGTCAGCGCCGCTGACGTGGCCCAGGCCGTCTTCGACGCGATGGCGACCGACCGCTTCTACATCTACAGCCACCCGCAGGCCCTGGGCGGCGTGCGCATACGCCTGGAGGATGTGCTCGCGGGCCGCAATCCCAGCGACCCCTTTGCCGAGCGCCCCGACATCGCGCAGCAACTGCGCGCGGCGCTTAGGACCTGAACCGCAGACACCACCCGTGAATCCCGAACGCTCCCTATCCTCCTCCTCGAACCCGATCTCGCGCCAGATTGCCGCCGAACTGCAGGTGCGGCCGTCCCAGGTCGAGGCCGCCGTCTCCCTGCTCGACGGCGGGGCGACCGTGCCCTTCATCGCCCGGTACCGCAAGGAGGCCACCGACGGCCTGGATGACGCCCAGCTGCGTGAGCTCGAGCAGCGCCTGTCCTACCTGCGCGAGCTCCAGGCTCGACGCGAGGTGGTGCTGGCCAGCATCGAGGAGCAGGGCAAGCTCACGCCTTCGCTGCGCGAGGCCATCTTGCAGGCCGCCACGAAGCAGGTGCTCGAAGACCTCTACCTGCCCTACAAGCCCAAGCGCCGCACGAAGGCGGCCATCGCGCGCGAGGCGGGGCTCGAACCGCTGGCCGATCGGCTGCTGGCTGACTTGGGGCTGGAGCCGCTCGTTGAGGCGGCGGGCTTCATCCATGCCGAGGCGGGATTTGCCGACGCGTCGGCCGTGCTTGATGGCGTGCGTGACCTGTTGTCGGAGCGCTGGGCCGAGGATGCGGCCCTCGTGGGCAGCCTGCGCGAGTGGCTGTGGGAGGCGGGCACGCTGCGCAGCCGTCTCATCGACGGCCAGGACCCGAATCAGCCCGATGTTGCGCGCTTTCGCGACTACTTCGAGCACGACGAGCCGATCGGCCGCATGCCCAGCCATCGCGCGCTCGCGGTCTTTCGCGGCCGCACGCAAGGCTGCCTGGACGTGCGGCTCGTCGTCGACGATCCGGTCGGCGCGGGTGAACCCACGCTGGCCGAAGGGCGCATCGCCCGCCACCTGGGATGGAGCGCCTCAGGCCGTCCAGGCGATGCACTGATGCGCCGCACGATCGGCTGGACGTGGAAGGTCAAGCTCTCGCTGAGCCTGGAGCGTGACCTCTACACGCGCTTGCGCGAGCAGGCCGAGACGGTGGCGATCCGCGTCTTCGGGGACAACCTGCGCGACCTGCTGCTCGCCGCCCCTGCCGGCAAGCGCGTCGTGATGGGCCTGGACCCCGGTATCCGCACTGGCGTCAAGGTCGCAGTCGTCGATGAGACCGGCAAGGTGCTGGAGACCCATACCGTCTATCCGCACGAGCCGCGCCGCGATTGGGAGGGCTCGCTGGCCGCGCTCGGCCGCCTCGTGGCGCAGCATGGCGTCTCGCTGATCGCCGTGGGCAACGGCACGGCCAGCCGCGAGACCGACAAGCTGGCCGGCGAGCTCTTGCAGCGCGTGCACGCAGCCGCTCCGACCCATCGCCTGGACAAGGTCATCGTGAGCGAGGCCGGTGCCTCGGTCTACTCGGCCAGCGAACTGGCCAGCCAGGAGTTGCCCGAGCTGGACGTGAGCCTGCGCGGGGCCGTCAGCATCGCGCGACGCCTGCAGGATCCTCTGGCCGAACTCGTGAAGATCGACCCCAAGAGCATAGGCGTGGGCCAGTACCAGCATGACCTCGACCCGGGCGGCCTGGCCCGTCAGCTCGAGGGGGTCGTCGAGGCATGTGTCAACGCCGTGGGTGTGGACCTGAACACGGCCTCCGTACCGCTGCTGCGGCGCGTGTCGGGCCTGTCGGCGGCGGTGGCCACGGGGATCGTGCGCTGGCGAGATGCGAACGGATCCTTCCGCAGCCGGCGCCAGCTGCTCGACGTGCCGGGCCTGGGCCCGCGCACCTTCGAACAGGCGGCTGGGTTCCTGCGCATCCGAGACGGAGATGAGCCTCTGGACAGGACCGGCGTACACCCCGAGACCTACCCTGTGGTCCAGCGCCTGCTCGAGGCCGCGGGCCGGCCGATCACCGCGGTGATGGGGCACCCGGAAGTGCTGCGCACGTTGCGTCCCGAAGCTTTCGTCGACGAGCGCTTCGGCGCCATCACCGTGCGCGACATCCTCGCCGAGCTCGAGAAGCCCGGACGCGATCCTCGCCCCGGCTTCGAGGTGGCGCGTTTCCAGGAGGGCGTGCACGAGCTCTCCGACCTCAAGCCCGGCATGCGGCTGGAAGGCACGGTGACCAACGTTGCGCAGTTCGGGGCCTTCGTCGACGTGGGCGTGCACCAGGACGGCCTCGTCCACGTGAGCCAGCTCGCCAACCGATTCGTGGCCGACGCCCGCGAGGTGGTGCGTGCCGGCCAGGTGGTCCAGGTGCGAGTGGTCGAGGTCGATCTGCAGCGTCGGCGCATCGCGCTGTCGATGCGCTCGGAAGGCGCGGGGGCGCAGCAGGAAACCGGGGCAGGGGACAACCGCTTCCGTCCGGCCGCGCGCGGCGAGCGCGCGCCGCGCCCGGCAGCAACGGGCGCGACCACCGCCGGTGCTTCTCCCTCGCAAGGCGCGATGGCCGAAGCCTTCGCCCGGCTTCAGCTGAGGTCGCGGTGAAACGCGCGCCGCACTGGCTGGCTGCGTTGCTTGCCTGTGCGGCACCGGGCCTGCGCGCGCAGGCGGTGGAGCCCGAGCCCGCCCCTCCTGCGCCACCCCAGCGCGTGGAGATCCGCGGCAACGAGGTGAGCGACACCGAGCAGCGGCGTCGCCGCTCGGTGGCCACCTCGATCGTCGGGCGCGAGGAGCTCGACCGCTTTGGCGACGTGAGCGTGACCGATGTGCTGCGCCGCACACCGGGCGTGGACATGCAAGGTGGCTCGCCGCGCCTGCGCGGGCTGGGCTCGGGCTACACCCTCATCCTCGTCAACGGTGAGCGCGCGCCCCCGGGCTTCTCGCTGGAGAACCTGCCGCCTTCGCAGGTCGAGCGCATCGAGATCACGAAGGGGCCGA
>CAILKA010000443.1 GCA_903834645.1 uncultured beta proteobacterium | reverse complement strand
GCCCACGCTGCGGTGCCTGCGAGCACGATCCAGGCGGCCAGGGCCATCGCCGCCGCGCAGCGGCGGCGACCCAGCGCGGGCCCCCAGGCCCGGTACGGGTCGGATTCGAGAGGGATCTTCATCTTCACAGCCCCTGCACCAGCGAGCGGCCGGTGCGTTGTTGCCATTCCAGGTCCTGCTCCACGGTCGCGCGCCGCAGGTGCGCCTGCACGGCCTCCTCGCGCGCCTGGCGCCACGCAAACCAGCGCAGCCCGAGGGCGCCGGGGGCGATCGCCGGCTCCTTCGACTGCCCGCGCTCGAGCGCACGCAGCCAGCGCGCGCGCACCCAGCGGTCCACCGCTCCGGCCCAGCCGGGCCCGGGCTGCCAGACCTTGGCGTCGAGCGCACGCCAGACCTCGGCCACGCCAGGCTCGCCCTGCCGGCCGGCACGGCCGATGACCTGGCGGTCCAGCCGTGCGCTCGTGTTGTCCTGGCAGCACAGCACGTGCAAGCCACCCAGCCGCGCCACGCCCTCGCCCAGGGCGATGTCCGTCCCGCGGCCAGCCATGTGCGTGGCCACCGTCACCGCGCCGGCGCGGCCAGCGCGCGCGATCACATCGGCCTCCGAGGCGTCGTGGCGGGCGTCGAGCCGCGCGTGGCGAATGCCGGCACGCGTCAGGGCCTGGCTCATGGCAACCGAGGCCTGCACGGAGCCCGTGGCCACGAGCACGGGCCGGCCCTGGCGCTGCAGCCGGCGCACCCGTCGCACGGCCGCGCCGCGGCGCTGGTCATCGGTGGCAAACAAGCGGTCTGGGCGGCGCTGCAGCCGGCTCGGCAGGCGCCGCGGCACCGGCACGACGCGACAACCAAAGGCCGCGCGCAGCTCGCCCGCGCACTCGCGCAGCGTGCCACTCATGCCCGACAAGTGCAGGTAGCGGCTGAAGAAGCGCTGCAGGCTCAGCCGGGCCGAGACCTGCGTGGGCGGCGTCAGCGGGCAGCCCTCCTTCATTTCCACGAGCGCCTGCAGCCCGCGTGACCACACACGGCCCTCGGCGGGTCGGCCCGTGACCGGGTCGAGCAACTTGATGGCACGCTCGCGCACCACGTAGTCGCGGTCGGCCTGCAGCCCGTGCAGCGCGTGCAGCGCGCTGGCCAGCAGGTCACGCCGGTGGCGGCGGTTGAACCACACGCCGCTCAGCGGCGCGGCCAGCGCCTCCACGCGGGCGTGGCCGGCTGGTGTCCAGCGCACGCGCCCGGTGCCCGCATCGAGCCGGAAGTGTTCGGGCTGCTGGAGCTGGCGCGCCAGCGTGAGCGACTGAAAAGCGATGGCGCGCTGGCGCGCCGCAGCCTGCGCACCGCCGCGGCGCGGGTCGAGGTGCTCGCTCAGCAGCAGCGGCATGCCGGCCTCGTCCACGAGCAGGCTGTCGGCTTCGTCCACCACCGCCGTCCACAGGCCGCGCAGCAGCGCGGGCTCCGGGTCGTCCTGTTGCGACGGCGCGCCGGCCGGGTGCAGGCCGCCCAGGCGCTGCTGCAGGTCGCTTTGAAAGGCCACGCCGCGGCGCACGTCGCGCAGGTGGTCGAAGGCCGCCTCGCGTGCGGTGCAGTAGGTCACGTCGCAGGCGTAGGCGGCGCGGCGCTGCTCGGGTGTGCTCGCGGCCACCACGCAGCCCACGCGCAGCCCGAGGGCGGCGAACATCGGGCGCATGAGCTCGGCGTCGCGCTGCACGAGGTAGTCGTTGGCGGTCATCACGTGCACGGGCAGCCCGGCCAGCGCCCACACCGCCGCGCCCAGTGCCGTGGCGTAGGTCTTGCCCTCTCCGGTGGCCATCTCGGCCAGGTCTCCCTCGAGCAGGATCAGCGCCGCCTGCAGCTGCGTCTCGTAGGGCGTACGCCCAAGCGTGGCGCGCCCGGCCCTTGCCACCACGGTCAAGGCTTGCGCGCGATGCGCGGCGGCGAGCCCGTCTCGGCGCAGGGCCGCACGGATTGCGGCCACGGCTGCCGGAGCGAGCGCGCGCGCATCGTCGGCGTCAGCCCGCAGGGCGAGCGACACCTCGCGCGCCAGCCGCGCATGGCGGCTGGCGCCCGTCCAGACGCCTGCACCGGCCAGCGCGCGCTGCGCGAGGTCGTGCAGCCGCCGAGCACACCAGGCCGCCAGCCCGAGCGAGGACTCGGCGCGCGCATCGGGGCGCTGCACGTAGGGTGAGTTCGACGCTGCGGACATCGGCGTGCAGCTCCTCAGCGCAGCGGGGCGAAGTGCACGAGCACGGATTGCTGGGCGCGGCGCGCCAGCGTCCAGCCCAGCGGGCGCAATCCGCGCTCGAAGCGCACCCACACGCGCTGGCCGAGCGGGGGACGGCCGGCGTCGGCCGGCGCGGCCAGCTCCAACGCCAGCAGCACCACGTCGCGCGCGGCCGTTCGCCCCTGGGGATCGGCCGGATCGGTGACGATGGCTCCGCCAAAGCGGTCGCCCAGCGCCGCGCTCGGCAGCTCGCGCGTGGCCGCGCGTGCGTCGCGTGCCAGGGTGGCGGGTATCGAAGCGGCGCCGGGGGTGGGCAGATGCACGGCAATGCCGCTGGCCCGGGCCTCGATGTCGGTGGCCTGTTCGGCCTCCAGCGCCACGCGCACGTGCCAGGTGGCCGGCGCTGCGGTAGGAGCAGAGGCGCCACCCGGGGCCAGGCCCTGCCGCACGAGCGTGCCCACCACCGTGCCTTGCGCGAGGAAGCGCCCGGGCAGATCCTGCGCGCGCGGCAGGTTGAGCACGCCTGCGGCCGGCGCGCGCAGCACGAGGTGCTGCAGCCGCTGGTCGATGCGCGCGCGTGCGGCCTGCGCGGCCTCGATCTGCTGGCTCACGCGCAGCGCCTTGGCGCTGTCCTCGCCGTAGGCCTGGTTGAGCTCCACCCACAGCCCCGCGATGCGGCCCTCCACATCCAGCGCCTCGGTCTCCAGCGAGAGGTTGGACAGCCGTGCGATCGGGTCTCCCGGCCCCACCTGCTGGCCATCGCGCGCCAGCACCTCTTCGACGAAGCCGGGCGTGTGGGCCCGCACCATCGAGTCGTCGGGCAGCCAGATGACGCCACGTGCCATCGTCACGTCGGGCAGCGGCACGGCCAGCAGCAGCGCCAGCGCCGCTGCGGCAGCCAGCGCGCCCCGGGTGCGGCCGCGACGCGCCTGTTCGGCGTCGAGCTGCAGCCCCCACAGGAACCGCACGGCGCGCAGCAGCGGCAGCGCCAGCATGCTCCAGCCCAGCATCAACGCCACCAGCCACCCCAGCCCGAAGTGCTGGGCGCCGATCCAGGCCACGATGCCCACCGACAGCACCACCCGGCACACCAGCGAGGCAGGCGCGTAGCCCGACCACCAGGCCAGCTCGCCCGGCGCAGGCTGCAG
>CAILKA010000442.1 GCA_903834645.1 uncultured beta proteobacterium | reverse complement strand
GGGAGCCTGCAGCGCGCACGCACAGGCCACCGCCGCCACCAGCCGGTGCAGCATCCGCAGGGGCCAGGCAGAACTCCGGTTGAGCATGTCTCGGCGCGACCGACCCGCAAAAGACACGCGGCGCCCGAAGCGCCGCGTGTGCCGTGTTGGCGTCCCCTAGGGGATTCGAACCCCTGTTACAACCGTGAAAGGGTCGTGTCCTAGGCCTCTAGACGATGGGGACTGAAACCTTCGAAACGTTCTCTCGGCGCTTGTTGGTGGAGGTAAGCGGGATCGAACCGCTGACCTCTTGCATGCCATGCAAGCGCTCTCCCAGCTGAGCTATACCCCCGGCGCCGATCGAACGAAGCCTCGCATTATAGCTCGGTTCGTCACACATGCTGCAAGCGCTCGAGAACCCTTTCGCGCGTGAAAAGCGCGAGCACCGCATCGATGGAAGGCGTCTGCGCCCGGCCACACACGAGCACGCGCACGGCCGGCGCGAGCTGCGGCATCTTGAGCGTGTGCGCCGCCAGCGTCTCCTTCATCGCCTGCGCGATCGTCGTGCGGTCCCAGTCCACACTGGACAGGCGGTCGCGCAGCGTGCGCAGGGCCGGCTTCACGGCCTCGGTCACGTGCGTGTCCAGGTCCGCCTGCGAAGGGGCCACCGCCACCACCAGCATCGCGACCCAGTCGGCCAGCTCCACCACCGTCGCGCAGCGGTCCTTGAAGAGGGCGCAGGCCGGTGCCAGCGGCCCGGCCACGAGTGCCTCCACCTCCGGTGCTCCACGCGCGCGCAACTGCGCCGCCACCAGCGCGGCCAGCCGCGCGTCGTCGGCCTGCTTGAGGTAGTGCGCATTGACCCAGGCGAGCTTGGCTGGGTCCCACTGCGCAGGGCTCTTCGACAGGTGCGAGCCGTCGAACCACGCCACCATCTGCTCGCGCGAGAAGAGCTCCTCATCGCCGTGGCTCCAGCCCAGGCGCGCGAGGTAGTTGAGCATCGCCTCGGGCAGGTAGCCCGCTTCCTCGTAGGCCGTCACGCTCACCGCGCCGCGCCGCTTGGAGAGCTTCAGGCCGTCGTCGCCCAGGATGATCGGCAGGTGGCCGTACTGGGGCAGCCGCTGGTCACGGGCCAGCATCCCGATGGTGCCCTCGGGCAGGCTCATGATGGCCCGGAAGATGTTGATCTGCCAGGGCGTGTTGTTCACGTGCTCGTCGCCGCGGAACACATGCGTGATGCGCATGTCCCAGTCGTCCACCACCACCGCGTAGTTGTAGGTCGGCACGCCCAGCGTGCGCGCCGCCTCGGGCAACTCGGCCGTGGCCTCCTCGGGGGGGTGGCGCAGGATGATGAGGTCGTCGATCTCGCGGTTGGCGATCGTGATCGGGCCCTTGACGAGGTCGTTCCAGCTCACCTCCCCGTCGCTCGGGTTGCGAAAGCGCACCACCGGCTTCACGCCCGCGGGCACGGGCGGCAGCACCTTGCCCGGCTCGGGGCGCCAGCGCCCGTCGTAGTGCGTCTTCTCGCCGCGCGCGCGCTGCGCCTCGCGCATGGCGTCGAGCTCTTCGGGCGTGCACCAGCAGCGGTAGGCCAGGCCCGCGGCGATGAGCTGCTCGGCCACCTCGTGGTAGCGCGCCAGGCGCTGCATCTGGTACACCGGCCCCTCGTCGGCATCCAGCCCGAGCCAGCGCATCGAGGCCAGGATCTGCTGCACCGAATCCTGCGTCGAGCGCGCCACGTCGGTGTCTTCGATGCGCAGCACGAACTGTCCGCCGTGGTGGCGCGCATAGGCCCAGGAGTAGAGGGCGGTGCGGGCCGTGCCCAGGTGCAGGAAACCGGTGGGGGAAGGGGCGATGCGGGTGCGGACGGTCATGGGAAAGCAGGGGTTGCGAGGCTCAGGGCACGAGGCGATCCAGGCCGCGGGCGAGGTCGGCCTTGAGGTCCTCGACATCCTCCAGCCCCACGCCCAGGCGGATCATGCCCTGCCCGATGCCGGCGGCCTGGCGCTGCTCCTCGGTGAGGCGGCCGTGCGTGGTGCTGGCCGGGTGCGTGATGATGGAGCGCACGTCGCCGAAGTTGGCGGCGATGCTGCACACCTGCATGGCGTCGATGACGGAGAAGGCCTCCTGCCGGCCGCCCTTGACGATGAAGCTCAGCACCGCGCCGCCCTGCCCGTTCTGCTGGCGCATGGCCAGCTCGTGCTGCGGGTGCGAGGCCAGGCCGGGGTGCAGCACGCGCGCCACCGCAGGGTGCGATTCGAGCCAGCGCGCGAGCTCGAGCGCCCGCTCGCTTTGCGCGCGCACGCGCACCGACAACGTCTCCATCCCCTTGGCCACCACCCACGCGTTGAAGGGCGAGAGGTTGATGCCCGCGCTCCTCATCAGCGGCACGAACTGCCCGGCCACGAGCGCCTCGCTCGCGCACAGCGCGCCGGCGTTCACGCGCCCCTGCCCGTCAAGGAACTTCGTGCCCGAGTGCATCACGATGTCGGCGCCGAACTTCACCGGCTGCTGCAGCGCCGGCGAGCACAGGCAGTTGTCCACCACCAGCAGCGCCCCGGCGTCGTGCGCGAGGTCGGCCAGGGCCTGGATGTCGCACACCTCGGTCAGCGGGTTGGTGGGCGTCTCCACGAAGAGCAGCCGGGTGTTCGGGCGCATGGCGGCCTTCCATTCGGCCAGCTCCGTCTGCGCGACGAAGGTCGACTCCACCCCGAAGCGGGCGAAGTCGCCCTGCAGCAGCTTGATCGTGGCGCCGAACACGCTGCGCGAGCACAGCACATGGTCGCCCGACTTCAGCAGCGCCAGCATCAGCAGCAGGATCGCACCCATGCCGCTGCTCGTGCCGATGCAGGCCTCGGTGCCCTCCAGCGCCGCCAGGCGCCGCTCCATGATCGTCACGTTCGGGTTCGAGAAGCGGCTGTAGACGAAGGCCTCCTCCTCGTTGGCAAAGCGCCGCGCTGCAGTCGCGGCGTCCGGGTGCACGAAGCAGCTCGTGAGGAAGATCGCCTCCGAGTTCTCGCCCCAGGCCGAGGCGGGCAGCCCCTCACGCACGGCCAGCGTGTCGGGTCGCGCGTCGGGCGGCAGCGCCACGCGCGGCAGCAGCTTCTTGGTCGTCGTCATGTTTGCCCCTCCCCGGCTGCGTGCAGCGCCAGGCGCCCGCGTGCCGGATCCTCCTCCTCGGCAGGCTGCCCACGCCGGCCGGCCTCGAGCCGCGCGAGCTGTTCGGCGCCCAGGTCGCCGGTGATGTAGCGGCCATCGAAGCAGCTCGCCTCGAAGCCGTCCAGGCGCGGGTTCAATGCGGCCACCACACGCTGCATGGCATCGAGGTCCTGGTAGATCAGCGCGTCCGCACCGATGAATGCCCGGATCTCCTCCACATCGCGCCCATAGGCCACGAGCTCCTCGCGCGTGGGCATGTCGATGCCGTAGACGTTGGGATGGCGCACCGGAGGCGCGGCCGAGGCCAGGTAGACCTTGCGTGCGCCGGCCTCGCGCGCCATCTGCACGATCTCCTTGCTCGTCGTGCCGCGCACGATCGAGTCATCCACCAGCAGCACGTTGCGCCCGCGGAACTCCATGCCGATGGCGTTGAGCTTCTGGCGCACGCTCTTCTGGCGCACCGCCTGCCCCGGCATGATGAAGGTGCGGCCCACGTAGCGGTTCTTCACGAAGCCCTCGCGGTAGGGCTTGCCGATGCGGTAGGCCAGCTGCATGGCGCTGGGCCGGCTCGACTCCGGGATCGGGATCACCACATCGATGTCGCTGGGCGGCATCGCGTTGATCACGCGCTGCGCCAGGGCCTCGCCGAAGTTCAGGCGTGCGTGGTAGACGGACACGCCGTCGAGCACCGAATCGGGCCGTGCGAGGTACACGTATTCGAACAGGCACGGGTGCAGCGTGGTGCGCTCGGCGCAGGCCTGCGCATGCACCTGCCCCTGCAGGTCGATGTAGAGGGCCTCGCCCGGCGCGACGTCGCGCACCAGGCGATGCCCCGTACCCTCCAGCGCCACCGATTCGCTGGCCACCACGATCTCCACGCCCTCGGGCGTGCGCGCCTCGCCGAAGCACAGCGGCCGGATGCCGTAGGGGTCGCGAAAGGCCAGCAGCCCGTGCCCGGCAATGAGCGCGATCACCGCGTACGAGCCGCGCACGCGCCGGTGCACGCCCGCCACGGCACGGAACACCTGCGCCGGGGTCAGCGGCAGCTCGCGCGCCGCGGCCTCGAGCTCGTGCGCCAGCACGTTGATCAGCACCTCGGTGTCGCTGCCGGTGTTGATGTGCCGGCGGTCGACTTCGAAGAGCTCGGCCTTGAGCGCCTGGGCGTTGGTGAGGTTGCCGTTGTGGACGAGCACGATGCCGAACGGCGCGTTCACGTAGAAGGGCTGCGCCTCCTCCTCGCTGAAGGCGTTGCCGGCCGTCGGGTAGCGCACCTGGCCCAGCCCCACGCTGCCCGGCAGCGCGCGCATGTTGCGCGTGCGAAAGACGTCGCGCACCATGCCGCGAGCCTTGTGCATGTAGCAGGTGGTGCCCTGCATCGTGACGATGCCGGCTGCGTCCTGGCCGCGATGCTGCAGCAGCAGCAGCGCGTCGTAGAGCAGCTGGTTGACCGGTGCGGCGGAGATGGCGCCGACGATGCCGCACATGGGAGCGTGTTCCTTCCTGGGGCTCAGCGCGACAGGTGTCGCACCAGCTCCGGTGGCAGCAGCGGCTGCACGCCGCGCACGCCGGCTCCCAGCCAGTGCGCGAGCGTCGAGTCCTGCCAGAGCGAGGATTGTGCCGCAGGGGTCAGGGCCACCACCGTGGACGCCATGAGGCCCATCACCCAGGCCCGAAGCGCGCCGAACGCCGCTGCCAGCGCCCGGCCCGACGCCGAGCCCGCCCTGCCTGCGGCGCGGCGCGCCAGGAGCAGCGGCAACCGGGTGCACAGCCACCCCGCCACCGCCCCGGCAGCCAGTGCAAGCGCGAGCGCAGCAGCCAGGTTGAAGGCCCCGCCTGCCACGCCCACGGGCACCCAGGGCGCCAGCGCAGGCGCCGCCCAGGCCGCCCCGACGTACACGGCCAGGCTCAGCAGCACCGCCACGAGCTCGGCGTCACGGCCGCGCCGCAGACCCACCAGCATGCTCAACACCAGCGCGGCCAACCACGCAGCGTCGAGCGCGTTCAGCGCCCCCGTCACAACGCAAGCACCACGCCCGGCAGGTTGGCCGCCTGGATCCGCGCCAGCGTCTGCATCGCCTCCTCGCGGCTTGCAAACGGGCCGACGCGCACGCGTGTGCGCTTGCCGCTTTCCGTCTCGACCACCTGGGTGTAGGTCTTGAGCCCGAGACGCTCGACCTTGCCGCGCACCTCGCGCGCAGTGGTGGGCTCGGAGAAGGCTCCCACCTGAACGACGTAGCGCGCCGCACGCGGCGCGGATGCGGCGGCCTGGGCATCGGCTGCTGCAGCGGTGGCGGGAACCGCCGGAGACGGGGTCGTGGCCACCGCCGGCGCCACCGGCGGCACCTTCGGCCCCGACTTCGCAGGCGCAGGGGTCGAAGCGGCCTTGGCAGGGGCTGCCGCCACCGCCGCCTTGGCGACGGCAGGCGACGCCCGAGGTGCGTCCGAGGCAGCGGGCTCAGCAGCCGCCGGTGCGTCCAGGGGCGCAGGCGCCTCGGCCGGGGCCGCGGCGGCCGCCGCAGGCACGGGCGCCGAAGCCCCGGCCGGCACCGCACGCAAGACCGGCCGAGGCTGCGGCGTGCTGCCCGCAGCGGGCTGGGCGGGCGCAGGCGCGCGCGCCGTGACGATCGGGGTATCCAGCGGCAGAGGGCGGGGCTTGGTCTCGAACAGCAGCGGGAAGGCCACGACGCCCACCACCAGCAGCAGCGCGGCGCCCACCAGGCGCTGCCGCGCGCGCAGGCGGGCAGCCTGCACCGGGTCGTCCGAGGCCGGTGCAGGCCCGGAAGCCTTGCGCGTGAACATGTCCTTCAGGTCCATCGGGCGGGACGGTGCGACGGGTAGGAGGAAGGTGCGGGCGAGGCAGGCAGGGGCGAATCAGGAACCCGCCCGCTCAGCCGGCGTGCGAGCCGGTGCGGGGCGGCAGCGGCTCGCGCAGCACGCCGCCCACCATGTGGAAGGATCCGAAGACCACGATCCTATCAGCCGGGTCGGCGCTGGCCACCGCCGCGCGCAAGGCGGCAGCCGGGCCGGGGTG
>CAILKA010000441.1 GCA_903834645.1 uncultured beta proteobacterium | reverse complement strand
CGTGATCAGCGCAAAGCCTCGCTCCCGTGAGCCCGGGCGGAAGTCAGCCGTCGCTCTCATGGCATGGCGTTGCCGGGGAAGATGTTGCCGGCGGTGAAGTTGCGCACGTTCACGTGGGTGCGGTAGGTCTTGCGCAGGCGGTTGTCGTTCGGAAAGGCCGCACCGCGGCAGTTGAGGCCCGGCGAGGCGCCCGAGCCCGGTCTTTGGTCAGGGGCCGTCACCTCGAGGCACAGCTCCACGGCGCGCACCCGGTTCCAGGCCACCTCGGAGGTGACGACCGAGGCGTCGACGAAGCGCGCCGCGCTGTGGTCGTCCACCGTGGCCGCCAGGCCGTAGCGCACCTGCAGGTCGGTCACGTGGCTGGCCACCGCCGTGGCGGTGGCGCTCGCACCGGTGCCGTTGCCCACGCAGCCCAACTCCCCGTTGGCCGTGACGCTGAAGATGTTGACCACCAGTCCCACGCCCACTGCTTGTCCCAGGCAGTCTGCGCCCACCATCTCGCGGCGTCGTAGGCCTGGTTGCTCCAGTAGCGCACGGTCAGCGTATCGGTTGCGTCCCCACCTTCGGTGCCCCCGAGCGCAAGGTCTCCATTGGGCAAGGCGAAGTTGATGTCGGTCGTGACGGTGGCTGGATCAAAGGGTGGTGAGCCGGCCATGCGCACGTTGCGCGCCACGAGGTCGATCCCCAGCCGCCCGGCGTCGAAGTTGAGCGACTGGTCGCTCGTCGTCGCGAAACCCTGCCGGGCCAGCAGCAGCGTGGAGATGCCCGCCATCGTGACGAGCAGGCCCGCGCTGAGGCCCACCATCATCTCGGTGAGGGTCAGGCCGCGAGCACGGCGGCGGGGGGGCAGGCGGTGCGCCGCGCTCACGGGTGGAACCTCAGGGTCACGCACTGCACGTCCGTTGGCGCGGAGTTCGGGCAGTTCAGCGATCGCTGCGTGTCGACCATCTCCTTCTCCACCCACATCACGGTGACGATGTAAGGCGAGCCGTCCGTCGCGGCCGTGCGCCTGATCGTGCCGCGACCGCCCGTGAGGCCTCCTTTCAGCTGGGCCTGCCAGTCCAGCAGGTGGCGCCGGGCCATCTCCTCGGCGGTGCACGCGGCCGTGCAGGCCGGCGCCGAGACCAGCAGCAACTTGTCAGGGATCTCCGAATAGTCAAAGTTGAACTCGTAGGGGCTCGTCGTCACCGAGGCCGCCGCCAGGTTGGCGCGCATGCGCTCGGAGATCGATGCGGCGTGCATCACGGCCAGGGACCGCTGCTGCGACACCTGCCCGAACTTCATGGCCTTGAGCTGCGCCCCGGCCGCGCCCACGATCGCCACGCTCAGCACGAGCAGGGCGACCACGACCTCGATCAGCGAGGAGCCGCGCGCCCGGTGCGGCCCACTTGCGTGGCCTGCCCGCGGCGGGCGGCGCAGCTTCACAGCGCCTTGCATGCGGCGTTCCTCGCCACGTTCTGCAGGTCGGCATCGCTCACCACCTGCACGGCGCTGCGCAGCACGCACAGGTGCTGCACATCGGCCTGGAAGGGTGCCCGCACGTGGCTGAAGGTGAAGCGCACGCCCGTTTCGCCGCCGTGCAGCATGCCGTTGGGCGCGAACAGCACGTAGGCCAGCGTGCTCTTCACGCTGACCGACACGCCCGCCCCCATGGGCGGCAGGGCGAGCACCACCGCCTCGCCCGTATCGCGTGCGCCGTTGCCGTTCGCGTCGGCGAACACGATGACGCCCTGGTCCCAGGTGCCGGTGCACGAGGCCGAGTCCGGTGCGCCGGACTGGGAGGAGGCACACACGGTGAAGGGCATGCCTGCGCCGCCTGAGCGCTGCGCCTCGGTGCGGGCGCGGTTCACCGCGCCCAGCAGGTCGTTGGAGGCCGAGGAGATCATCGTGCGGCGCAGCGCGGCCGTCATGCTCGGAGTCGCCAGGGCGGTCAGCGTGCCCAGGATCGACACCGCGATGAGCATCTCGGTCGTCGTGAAGCCGCGTGGCCGCATCGGCGTGTCCCGGCCACGCCGAGCCCGGCCGAGGCTTCCGGGCGCACCCCGGCGCGCCATCGGGCGGGCGCAGGCCCGCCCGGCTCGCGAAAGCCGCGTGGACGCGAAAAGCCGCTCGGACATGTTGGGAAAAGACGCAAGAAAAGGCAGTTTCGAGGAGAGAGTGCCCCAAAGCGGATGATGCCTGAAGCCATTCGGCCCGATGACGGGCGCGGGCGGGCAGGCCGATGGAAACCCGTGCCGATGCGTGGCAAAGATCACGGGCGCGGTGCCCACACTAGGGTCGCATGTCGCGCCAGGCGCGACGGCCCGGCCCGGGTGGCTTTTTCGCGCAGATCATGCCCGAGGCGCCCATGACCATGTCGCCCGAGCAGGCGGTGGACGCCCCCGTTCCGGCCGGTGCCGTGAACAGTCCCATGAGGCGGCCCACGCCCACCCCGCGGCCCATCACGTCCTTGTCCGAGATGCGGTCGGCCGAGGTGAAGAGCCCGTCGCCGTTGATGTCCACGACGGTGGTGGCGGGCTGGGCGCCGTCGATCACGTCGAAGGTCAGCAGCGAGCCGCCGCCTTGCTGGATGGTGCAGGCGGTGG
>CAILKA010000440.1 GCA_903834645.1 uncultured beta proteobacterium | reverse complement strand
GGCTCCAGCGGATCGCGCGCAAGCCCAAAGCCGGGTTCAGCGCATGCTCGTGGCGCAGCTCCTGCTGGCTCATGCGATCCAGCGGCTTGTCGGCGCCGACGTCCACCGTGCGCACCGTCACAGGCAAGCCCTGCATGGCCACCACCGCCTCACGGTAGGCCTCGAACTGCTCATCCTCGCCGGGCAGATCGCCACCGCGGTTCATGAACAGGAACTCGGTGCGAAACAGCCCGACGCCCACCGCGCCCGCCGCCAGTGCCGCGGCCGCATCTCCGGGCAGCTCGATGTTGGCCAGGAGCTCAATGGCCTGCCCATCCAGCGTGACGGCCGGCTTGTGTCGCAGCCGATCCAGGCGCGCGCGCTCGAGCTCGCTCTGGCGCTGGCGGAATCGGTACTCCTCCAGGACGATCGGCGAAGGGTTGACGACGACGACGCCGGCGTCGCCGTCGATGACGACCCAGTCATCCTGCCGGATCAGGCGGCTCGCCTCGCGGGCGCCGACAACTGCCGGCACATCCAGGCTGCGTGCCACGATCGCCGTGTGCGAGGTCGGCCCGCCCACATCGGTGACGAAACCGTGGAAGACGCTGCGCTTGAACTGCAGCATGTCGGCCGGGGCGATGTCGCTGGCCACGAGCACCAGCGGATCCTCGCCGGCAAAGTCGCGCGGCTGCGCAGCCTGCGCCCCCTCGGTGCGCCCCGAGCGCGCCAGCGCCCGGAGCAGGCGCTCGACCACCTGCTCCAGGTCGGCCTTGCGCTCGCGCAGGTAGGCATCCTCCATCTCGTCGAACTGACGCGCAATCACCTCCAGCTGCGCCGACAGCGCCCATTCGGCGTTGTAGTGGCGCTCGCGCACCCAGACCTTGGTCGCGTCGGCGAGCATCTCGTCGCGCAGCAGCATCAGGTGCACATCCAGCAGGGCAGACAGCTCATGCGGCGCATCGGCCGGCAGGTCGCGCTGCAGGGCCTCGAACTCCTCGGCCACCTCGTCGCGGGCGCGACGCAGGCGCTGAACCTCGGCCGCAGCATGCTCGGGGGCGATGTAGTAGTGGGCGACGTCCACGCGGCTGGAGGCCACGAGCATGGCGCGGCCTATCGCGATGCCGCGCGAGACCGCCAGACCGAAGACCTGCAGGCTCACCGGGTGACCCTCCGCGCCACGCGCATCACTCGCCTTCGCCGAACTTGTCGTCGATCAGATCGCGCAAGGCCCGCATGGCGTGCTCCTCGTCGGGTCCGGAGACCTCGATGGCGATCTCCGACCCGCACCCGGCGGCCAGCATCATGACGCCCATGATGCTTTTCGCGTTGACCAGGCGGTCGTTGCGGGACAGGAAGACGTCGCTGGCGAAGGTGCCGCACAGCTTGGTCAGCTTGGCCGAGGCGCGCGCGTGCAAGCCGAGCCGGTTACTGATCGTGATGGTGGAGCGAAGCATCGGCTGGCACCCGCTGTGACTGGTTCTGAGGACGCGTGCCCGCGACCTGCAGCACGCCGTGCGTGCCGCCGGCCACCGCACGCGCTGCCCACGCGTCGAGTGGCTCGCCGGCGTAGCACAGCGCCCGCCACAGCATCGGCACACTCACGCCCGCGACGACACGGGCTCGCAGGCCGTAGGCGGCGCGCTGAGCCACGTTGCAGGGCGTGGCGCCCAGGACGTCGCACAGCACGAGCGACTCGCCCTCGCCGATGATCTCGCGCAACCTCGCCTCCAGTGCGTCGGGATCCTCGTCGGCCCGCACGTCAACGGCCTGGACGGGGGTGGCGCACTGCGGGAAGGCATGCGCACCGACGGCCCGCAGCGCACTGGCCAGCGGGGCATGGGCGACGATCAGCAGTTGCGACATGTCTCGTGGCGATGGACCCGACCGCGATTATGGTGCGCGGTCACCCGCGGGAGGCGACGCAGGCCGCGCCGGCTGCTGCCTGAACAGCACCAGCCAGGCATAGGCCAGGGCGCAGCACACGAGGAACACGGCCAGAGTCGCCCGGAAAGCCGCTCCTTCGGAGAGCCCGAGGGAGCGCCCCAGGTCGATGCCCAGCCCGACCAGCCACTGCACCGCGAACACACCGGAGAAGATCACGAGGTTGAAGGCTGACAGCGCCCGGCCGGCCTGCTCCTTCGGAAAGGCCTGCCCCACCGAGGGCTGCCCCAGCGACACGAAGGTGCACGAGACGCACCAGGCGGCCCAGGTCCACGCGCCGGCAGGCTCGGGCGACAACACGATCCAGGCCATCAGCAGCAGGCTGGCCGGCAGCCCAATCACCATGATGGTGTGCGCGCGCCAGCCGCGCTGCACGAGCCGAGGCATGAACGCACCCCACGCCATGAAGGCGAAGAGCATGCTCAGATTGATGACGAAAAGCCCGACAGCTCCCTGCTGCGGCGAGAGCCCGGCCACACGCGTCAGCCACGGGCCGGCCCACAGGGTCTGCACCGCGATGAGGCCCCCGTAGATGAAGAAGCCCGCCGGTGCGTTGCGCACAAAGGCAGGGTGCAGGACGATCGTGCCATAGCCCCCTGCCGGCGCCTGCGTCGAGGGGGCTACGGGCGGCTCGTCGCGCGGCACCACCCGCGCGATCACCACCATCGCCACCACCAGCAGCGCCGCGATCGTCCAGAACAGGCCGCGCCAGCCCCATACGGGCAGCAGCCACTGCACGGGCAGTGTCGAGGCCAGCATCCCGAGCGAGCCGCTCATCAGCATCCACGAGTTGGCGCGCAGCTGCATGGCGTCGCTGAAGCGCGCGCGGTAGCAGGTCAGGGGCGCCATGAGCCCGGCCGCCAGGCCCATGCCCATGAGCACGCGCGCGACGAACAGCCCGCCCAGGCTGTCGGCCATCGCGAAGGCACCGCATCCGAGCACCGCCAGCACCATCAGCGCGAGCAGCACCTTCTTCGGCCCGATGCGATCCAGCGCGCTGCCCAGCGGCAACTGCAGCGCCGAGAAGCCCAGGAAGTAGGCACCGGCGAGCAGCCCGAGGTCACCGGCTCGCAGCCCGAATTCGGCGCTGAAGGCCGGGGCCAGGGTCGCGGTCACGGCCCGAAGCAAGGCAGACAGGAAGTAGGCGCCCGCAAACGCCAGGAAGATGCGAATGGCCAGGGCGCGTGCGCTCATCACCGCAGCCGCAGGGAGTCGAAGAAGGTGTCCAGCGCCGTCTCGTCCGGCCGGGGGCCGAGCGCGGTGGCCTGCATCACGGCCGGCCCGCGGGCCGCCAGCACGAGCCGTCCCTGAACGGGCTGACCATCGGGGAGCCTGCCCGATACCGCGTAGCGGCCAGACTCGGGGTTGGGGGTCTCGCCTGGCGTGCGCCCCGCCAGCGGCTGCAGCCGCGAGGCGCCGACATTGGCCGCTGCCGATGACTTGAGCTCGGCCAGGGCGGGCGCCGTGCGGCCCGGATCGCCCAGCTCGGCCCAGGCCACGGCCCAGGTCGTGTCGGCGGCGCGGCAGGCGTGCAGCACCATGCGCACCTTCTGCCCGGCAAGGGTCAGCTCGCGCGCGTGGCTGGCGGGCTTGCAGGGCAGCAGCAGTTGCGCACCGGTGTCGGCCGGACGCACCTCGCGCCAGTCGAGTGCGAGGCTGCAACCGGCCAGCAGCATGGCCGCAGCGCCGCTTGCAAGGGCCCCGCTCGGGCTGATGGAAGTGGGCATCGCCCGATTATCAGCGGGCCCCATCCCGGCACGCGGGTTCAGGCACACCCGCACACCCGCACACCCGCACACCTGCACACCTGCACACCTGCACACCTGCACACCTGCACACCTGCAGCCCGCCACGCCCCGATCCGCCCGCCGGCCGTGGGGGTTCGCGGGCTGCGCGGCCGGCGCGGGCTGTGAGACTCAGGCCAGCGCGTCGGTGACGCCCGCGGCGTGTGCCTGCTGGTCGGCGTGGTAGCTCGAGCGCACGAGCGCGCCCACGGCAGCGTGCGTGAAGCCCATTGCGACGGCCTCGCGCTCGAACATCGAGAAGGTGTCGGGGTGCACGTAACGCCGCACCGGAAGGTGATGCCCGCTCGGGGCGAGGTACTGCCCGATGGTGAGCATGTCGATGCCGTGCGCCCGCATGTCGCGCATCGCCTGGAGGATCTCCTCGTCGGTCTCGCCCAGGCCCACCATCAACCCGCTCTTGGTGGGCACGCCCGGCACCTCCTGCTTGAAGCGCGCGAGCAGGTTCAGGCT
>CAILKA010000439.1 GCA_903834645.1 uncultured beta proteobacterium | reverse complement strand
CGTGGGGCTGCTGCTGTGCGGCTGGGCACGCCGGCTCGGGGCGCGCGTGGTGGGAACCGTCTCGAGCGAGGAGAAGGCGCGCTTGGCGCGCGAGCACGGCTGCGAGCACGTGATCGTGACCCGGGATTACCGGTTCGCGGAAGCCGTGCGGCGACTCTTTGGAGATGGTGCCGACGTGATCGTCGACGGCCTGGGCGACGCGGCGCGCGAGGAGAACTTCGCGGCGCTGGCGCCTTGCGGGCACTGGATCAGCCTCGGCCAGGCCAGTGGGCCGCTGCAGCCGATCTCGCCCGACCTGCTGGTGACGAAGTCGGCCACCTTCTCGCGCCCGGTGGCCTTCGCCTACGTGCCCACGCGCGAGCGGCTGGCCGAGCGCGCCGCCCGCGTGTGGGCGGCGCTGGGTGATGGCACGATCCAGCTGCCACCCATCGAGCGCCACGCACTGTCCGCGGCAGCGGCCGCGCACGAACGCCTGGAGTCGCGCCGAACCACGGGCGCGCTCGTGCTCGTGGCTTGAGGGTGGGGCGCAGCGGCCCTGGCAAGCGCGTAGGATCGGACCATGATCGAAGGCATGAACCATTTCACCATCACGGCCGAGGACCGTGCACGCACGCTCGATTTCTACTGCGGTCTGCTGGGTCTGCAGGAGGGCGCGCGGCCGGATCTGGGCTTTCCCGGGGCGTGGCTGTACCCGCCTGGCTCGAGCCAGGCCGTGCTGCACATCTACTGGGACCGTCCGATGCCCGAGCCGCGCACGGGCGTCATCGACCACATGGCCTTCACGGCGCGCGACCTGCGTGCCGTGAAGGCGCGCTTCGAGGAGAAGGGCGTGCCCTATGACCTGCGGCGCCAGCGCGGTGCCGGCACCTGGCAGCTCTTCAGCTTCGACCCCAACGGGGCGCGGGTGGAGCTGGACTTCGCACCCGAAGAAGAGCCCTGAGCGGCTCAGGGGCGCTCAGCCCGGCAGCTGCACACCCGCCGCGCGCGCGGCCGCGCGCACCGATTCCGGCCAGTTGATGTGGCCGGGATCCCGGCCGTTGGCGATGCCCAGCAGCACCGCGGGCTCGCTGGCAATGTTGCGAAAGCCGCGCGAGACCCCGGGCGGGATGCTCACGGTGTCGAAGGGCTCGAGCACGAGGCTTCGCACGCCTTCGGGGCCCCAGAACACTTCCCAGCGCCCGGTAAGTGCGACGAACACCTACAGCGTCAGGTGGTTGTGCAGTGGCGCGCAGCGGCCGGGCTCGCAGCGCACGAGGTTCATGTGGAAGTCCTCGGCCTGCAGCGGTGCAGCGGGCTGCTCGCCCAGCACGCGCCACGTGGTGCGCTCGCAGCCCGGAATGCCCGCGTCGACGTAGTCGTCCGTCGGCTGCAGCGCCTGAAAGCGCGCCACGCGGGCTTCCATCTCGGCCACGGTGGGGTTCGCGTCGGTGATCGGTGCGGTGCGTGGCATGGGGCCCTCAGGAGGATTCGGTCGGTGAGGTTGTCGCAACGCGCCGCGCTTGTGCCAATCAGGGGATACCAAGAGGCGCGACGATGCGGCTCGCTACTGGACCATGCCCTTTCCGAAGGCGTACCGCACGATGAAGATCCAGGGCCGCTATCCGAACGCGCGCTACTTCTCCATCGTGGCCTACAGTGGGGATGCGAACGGTCGGCCGGTGGATACCTCGGGTAGTCGGCACGACGCGACGATCGCCCCCGACCGCGCCGGCGCCGATGCCTACACGGTAAGGGTGTCGCGCGATGCCGCGGTCTCGGGGGCTGCCAACGGCATTCCGGTGACCGCCAACGACGCGTGGGTGATGCTGCGCATCTACGGGCCGGCGCCGGATGCGAGCCTGTCGGGCCTGGCGCTCAGCGGCGGCGTGCCGCTGCCCGTGATCTCCTTCGACGACGACCCGCCCCGCGGCCGGCTGTGGTTCACGCCGCCGCGGGTGCCGCCGATGCTGCTGCTGCCCAACCCGGACAACAAGTACATCATGAGCGCACCCGGCCCCTACCAGAGCGGCCGCGTCGTCGTGATCCGGGCCAGGGCGCCCCAGACGCCCGACGGCCCTCGCAGCGGCGGCCCCGGGATGCGGCGTGGTGCGCGTGGTGAGGACGTGCGCTACTGGTCGCTGTGCAACAACGACTTCGCACTGCCCGTGCCCGCCATGCGTTGCGTGTCCGACCTCACGGCGCGCATCGAGGGCGGCTGGTTCACGGTGGTGATCAGCGATGACCTCACAAGGCCCGAGTGGCTGCGACCTGGCGTGAACTGGCTGCCCTGGGGCGACGAGCAGTATCCGAAGCTCGTGTTCTTTCGCCACCTGCTTGCGACGGACTCCTTCCCCCACTCGATCCAGCAGGTCGTCAAGGGCTGCCCCTCCAGCTGCGTGCACCCGGATGCGGTGTTCGACCTCGTGCTGCCCGACGTGCCCCGGCGCAGCGTCATCCAGGCTCCCGGGCCGGCGGTGCAGCGCGTAATGGGAGACTACTACCCCGTGGCAGCCTGGTGCGACAAGTCGACCTTCGAGCGCGGGGGCTGGCAGGCCTGTCTCGGCAGGCCCTGAGCGCAGGCGCTCGCCCAATGGAAACGGGCCGCCGGGAAGCCCCGGCGGCCCGTCATGCAGGGATGCGGACGGATCAGTAGAACTTGTAGTTCGCGCTCACCGAGTAGCGCCGGCCCATCTGCGCGGGCAACCCGCTGTCCCAGAAGGTGAAGAGCGACGGCACCTGGACCGAGCGGCTGTACGAGTTGTCCACGTTCAGCACGGCAGCAGCCAGCGTCAGGTTCTTGATGCCGCGGTAGCTCATGCCCACATCCACCGACGCCTCCTTGCCCAGGCCGCACAGGTTGTTCTGGCGCAGGAAGAGGTTGGAGCCCGAGGTGGCTACGGAGCAGCCTGCGGTGCCGCTCACGGCCATGCCGTCGATGTGGTTGTAGCGTGCCCAGGCAGTCCAGGACGTGGCTGCCCACTGGGCCCGCAGCGAACCCTTGGTCTTGGGCGTCTCGACGACGATGGCCGTGCCGACATACTCGCTCGGGGTGGTGCCCGCGAGCACCTGCTGGCTGAAGCGGCTCGTGTAGGTGCCCGTCAGGTTGAACGACAGCTGGCCGCGGTCCGTCTTGGGGAAGCGGACGTTCAGGTCGTAGTCGATGCCGGCAGTCTTGGTGTAGTTGAAGTTCCCGTACTGGCGGATGAGCGCGACGATCGGGCCGCTGTTGGCCACGCCAGGCAGCCAGGTGGCCGGGTTCGGGTCACGCAGCACGTACTGCGCGTTGGCCGCCGGGCTGGCGTTGTAGGCGTCCATGATGTCCTGGCCGCGCTGGACCCGGATCTCGTTGTTGCGCTCGAAGTACCAGCCATCGACTGCCAGGTCGATGTCCTTGGTCGGGTTGAGCACCAGGCCCAGCGTCATCGACTTCGAGGTCTCGGGCTTCAGGTTGGGGTTGGCGCTCACCACCGTGGGCAGGCTGCCCGGGTTCTGGCCCACCGGCACCGATCCGAAGCCGAGCACGTTGCAGTCCCGCACCACCGGGGGCACCGAACGGCTGACCGGGTTGGCCGGGTTGCTGGTGTCGCAGCGCAGGCCGTCGAACACACGCACCGACGAGGTGTGGAACGACAGCAGGAACGAGTTGCTGATCTGCGAGATCGAGGGCGCCGGGAAGCCCGTGGCAGCCGTGCCGCGCAGTGCCAGGACGGAGGGCACCGCATCCCACTTGAAGCCGAGCTTGCCGGTGGTGGCGCCACCGAAGTCGGAGTAGTTCTCCGTGCGCAAGGCGGCCTGGGCTTCCAGCGTCTTGAGCAGCGGCAGGCGCAGCTCGGCATAGGCCGCCATCGAGTCGCGGCTGCCCGAGGTGCCGTTGGCCACCAGGCCGATGTAGTCGCCGCTCTGGTAGTTCGCGTCCGGAATGGATTCGAGCTCTTCGCGCCGGATCTCCGCACCCACCGCGATGGCGGCACGGCCGCCGCGCATCGAGAAGAGCTCGCGCGTGGCGCGCACATCCAGCGACACGATGGAGGAGTCGCCATTGTTCACCGCATCGGTGGAGATGGCGGCGATCGCGGCAGCGTCGTTGGCCTTGCCGAAGCGGTACAGGCTCGTGCCTGCGATCGCCTTGTTCAGCAGCGAGGAGCGGATGCGGTTGGTGCGGATCGACTCGTTCTTCTGCTGGCTGAGCAGCACGGCCGAGTCAAAGTCCCACTCGCCCCAGGTGCCCTGGACGCCGGCCACGAAGCGCAGCGTGTTCAGATTGGACAGGGACGCTTGAGGAACGTCCTCGAAGCGGTACAGCAACTGCACGGGGCGCGCACCGGCCGTGCCATTGGTCGGGTTGTCGGGGTGGCCCACCGGCAGGATGATGGCGTTCTGGCGCAGTAACGTGCCGTCCACCTTGGGCCACGTCACGGCCGTCGGGGCGGCGGAGGTGACGAGGCTCGTCGTGAGCGCGTAGGGCGAGAGCTTCTCGGTGGTCTTGGTCTGCGAGACCATGAGGTCGGCGTAGACGGTAGTGGTGGGGGTGAGCGCGAAGGTCGCGCGCACCGAGCCGTTCATCCGTTCCTGGCCTGCGACGTACTCCAGGTAGTCGTCCAGGAAGGTGCGGCACATGCCGGTGGGAAAGCTCACCGTCGTGGGCGAGAACCCGGGCAGCCGGTTGGGCACACCCTTGCCCACGGTGCGGCTGTCCGGGCAGCCGGGCATTGCGCCGAGGAACAGCGGGCCCGAGGTGTTGGCCGTCGTCGTGGTCAGGGAGGTCGGCACCTGGTAGTAGTTGCCGTAGAAGGACGCGACACTGTTGGCCGAGAAGCGCTCGAGGCTGCCGAAATCGGTGAGGAACTTCTGGTAGCCCGGGAGATCGCCCAGGTTCTTCAGATCGCTGGCCATGACGGAGTCACGGCGCTGGACCTCCATGCCCCCGTAGACGTTGAAGCGCTGCTTGTCGAGGTTGCCGAAGCCGAAGGTGACGCTGCCGCGCGAGATCGCACCGGCCCCCCACTCGTTGGCGCTCGTGCTCGCCGAGGCCTCCAGGCCGTTGTACTCGCGGCGCAGGATGTAGTTGACGACGCCGGCCATCGCGTCTGACCCGTACAGGGCGGAGGCGCCGTCCTTGAGCATCTCCACGCGATCGATGGCGCCTTGCGGGATCGTGTTGACGCTGACGAGCGAGCCGCGGCCGAAGTTGATGTCCACCGCCCCCACAGGCGCCACGCGTCGGCCGTTGATCAGCACGAGGGTGCCTTGCGAGCCGAAGCCGCGCAGCGAGATCGTCGACACGCCCGACACGAAGCCCGTGCCGTAGCCGTCCTGGATGGAGGAGGCGTCCACGTAGCCCCGGCTCTTGATGTACTCCTCCACCGTGGCGTAGCCCGACCGGATGATGTCCTCGCGGGTGATGACGTCCACCGGGGCCGGGGTTTCGCGGTCCGTGCGCTTGATCAGAGAGCCTGTCACCTCGATGCGCTGCGGCTCGGCAGCGGGCGCCTGTTGCGTGCCCTGGGCCAGCGCCTGGCCCTGGCTGCAGGCCGCCACGGCCGCCAGGGCCAGAAGATTGAGCTTGTAATTCACGTTTTTCGACTCCGGGGAAGGTGAACTTCTTGTGAAGCCGTGATCGTGCCTAAGCCGTACTCCCTGCCGTGCCTGGGAAATCCGCAATTTGATGCGCGGATACAACGGCTCGCGGCCGGCGCGCTCAGGTTGCAGGGGGGTCAGGCTGCTTGCGGCCGAAGTCTTCGGGCACGCGGATGAGCGCGGTCATGACCAGCGAGGGCACGGTGGCCACCAGCACCCACAGGAAGAAGTGGAGGTAGCCGAGCTGGTCCTGCAGCCAGCCGCTCCACATGCCCGGCAGCATCATGCCCAGCGCCATGAAGCCGGTGCAGATGGCGTAGTGCGCCGTCTTGTGCGGGCCCTCGGCCACGAGGATCATGTAGACGAGGTAGGCCGTGAAGCCCAGGCCATAGCCGAACTGCTCGACCGCGAGCCCGGCGCTCACGAGCCACAGGTTGCCCGGCTGCGCCATCGCCAGGGCGACGAAGATGACGTTGGGCACGTGCATCGCGAGCACGAGCGGCCACAGTGCCCGCTTCAACCCGATGCGCGAGATGACCCAGCCGCCCGCCAGGCCGCCCACCGTGAGCGCCGTCAGCCCCACGGTGCCGTAGGCGATGCCCACCTCCTTCGTGCTCAGCCCCAGGCCGCCCGCGTCGGGGGGGTCGAGCAGGAAGGGCGAGGCGAGCTTGAGCAGCTGCGCCTCGGGGAATCGGTACAGCAGCAGGAAGCCCAGGATCACGAGGATGCCGGGCTTGCGGAAGAACGCGGCAAAGACGCCGACGAACTCCGCCACGGGCGAGCCGTGCCGAGCGGCCGGGCGGTCTGTCGCGGGTCGGGGCAGTGTGCGTGCGTGCAGCAGCGCCAGCACTGCAAACGAGGCAGCCAGCAGCCAGAACACGGCCACCCACGCCTGCACGACGCTGCCCGTGCGCTCCTGCAGCTCGCCGGCCAGGTAGACGAGCCCGCCCTGGCCTCCGATGTTGGCCAGCCGGTAGAAGGTGGAGCGCACCCCCACAAAGGCGGCCTGCTGGTGGCGCTCCAGCGCCAGCATGTAGAAGCCATCGGCTGCGATGTCGTGCGAGGCCGAGGCGAAGGCCATGAGCCAGAACACCGCCAGCGTCATCTGGAAGAACTTCGGCGCGGGCAGCGTGAGCGCCACCATCGCCAGCGCCGCGCCGACGAAGAACTGCATCACGACGACCCAGCCGCGCTTGGTGCCCAGCAGCTCCACCAGCGGCGACCAAAGCGGCTTGATCACCCAGGGCAGGTAGAGCCAGCTCGTGTAGAGCGCGATCTCGGTGTTGGACACACCCAGGTTCTTGTACAGGATCACCGACAGCGTCATCACCACCACGTAGGGCAGGCCCTGCGCGAAGTACAGCGTCGGGATCCAGGCCCAGGGGCTGCCAGGGGTGGTGCCGGAGGAGGGGGGCGCTGCCGCCCGAGTTGCATCCATGACTGGAGCCGATCGTAGACGATGGCCTGCGTAAGCACATCGGATCTCACCCGATCGGCTCACACCCGAGCGCACCCAGGGGGCGGCGGGAAACAGGCATCATCGGAGGCATGAGCACCCGTTCCCCCGAATACCCTGTCGACCCGCAATTCATCGGCCGGTGGTCACCACGTGCCTTCACCGGCAAGGCGATGGCCGCGGCCGAACTGATGAGCCTCTTCGAGGCCGCGCGCTGGACCCCGTCGACCTCCAACACGCAGCCCTGGCGCTTTGTGTATGGCCTGGCGGGCAGCCCGGGTTTCGAGGCGATGTTCGCCACGCTCGCGGCCTCCAACCAGGTGTGGGCGCGTCGCGCCTCGGCGCTGATCGCCGTGATGTCGGCCACCGAATCGATGCCCGCGGGCGCGACGCAGCCCAAGCCCTCGCCCCTGCACGCCTTCGATACCGGTGCGGCCTGGATGAGCCTGGCGCTGCAGGCCGAGAAGCTGGGCTGGCGCACGCACGCCATGGGCGGCATCGACCGCGAGGCGCTGCGCCAGGCACTGGCCGTGCCGGCCACCTTCGCGCTGCACTGCGTGGTGGCGGTAGGCGAGCAGGGTGATGCGGCGAGCCTGGACGCATCGCTGCAGGCGCGCGAGGCGCCCAATGCGCGTCAGCCCCTGGCTGCAATGGTGGCCGAGGGTCGCTTCAGCTTCGAGCGCTGAGCGACCAGGCGCGGCACACTGCGCGCTCCTTCCCCTTTCAGGAGACCCCCGCATGTTCTCGCACGTGATGATCGGCACCAACGACCTCGAGCGCGCCAAGACCTTCTACGACGCCGTGCTCGGCACGCTGGGCGTGGCACCGGGATTCGTCGACCGCCACCGCATCTTCTGGCGCACCCCCACGGGCGTGTTCTCGGTCTCGATCCCCATCGACGGCGAGCCCGCCACCGTGGGCAACGGCAGCACGCTCGGCTTTGCGTGCCAATCCCCCGAGCAGGCGCAGGCCTGGCACGCGGCCGGCGTGGCCCACGGCGGGAGCACCTGCGAGGATCCGCCGGGCGTGCGCGAGGGTGCGGCCGGCAAGCTGTACCTGGCCTACCTGCGCGACCCCGACGGCAACAAGATCTGCGCGCTGTACCGGCTGCCCAAGGCCTGAGGCCGGCAGCCGCGGGGCCCAGCGGCCCCGCGTGCCCCCCGCGCCGGGCCTACTCGAACCGGTAGGAGAAGTTCAGGCCCACCGTGCGCGGCGTCGTGTAGATCGCACGCGGGCCGAGCACCTGGTCGAGCTGCCCGGACAGGGACACCAGGGCACGTTCGTTGGTGAGGTTTTGCACCCACAGCGTGGTCGACCACGGGCCCTTGGCCAGGCCGACGTTCGCATTCACCAGCGCGTAGGCCGGGTAGTACGTGGGCACGGCGGTGGGGGTGTCGGTGCGGTCGTTGCCGATGCGGTCGACCCAGCGCCGGTTGACGCCCGAGGACACCTCGTAGCCGCCTGCGACCATGCGGTTGTAGCGCAGGCCCACGGTGTACTTGAGCTTGGGCGCGCCGTTGAGCTGGCCACCTGCCGTCCACGTCCTGCAGTCCTCGGGCCGGTTGTTGGCCACATAGGTGCAGCGCTTGAGGGTGGAGGTCCACTCGGCTTCGGTCGTGGCGCCGCTCAGGCTTGCCGACCAGTTCTCATTGATGCGAAAGCGCGCCGACAGCTCCGCGCCCTTGGAGCGTGCGCTGGGACCGTTGGTCGTGCCGTTGATCGGGAAGTCGATGCCCAGCCCGAAGGGATCGGGCAGGCCCTGCGAGTAGTAGGTCTGGACGTTCTTCCAATCGATCTGGTAGACGTTGGCCTGCAGCAGCAGCCGCTTGTTGAAGAGGAAGCCCTTGATGCCGAGCTCGAGGTTGTCGGTGGTGTCGGGGCCGTAGGTCTGGGTGTCGGGCGCGACGATCTGGCCCTTGCTCGGGAAGTCGCGAAAGCCGTTGTTGCCGCCGCGGCGGAAACCCTGCGAGTAGGTGAAGTAGCTCAGCAGGTCCGGGTTGAGGTCGTAGGCGAGGTTGAGCTTGTAGATGGCCTTGCTGCTGCCCTTGCTGGTGGCGCGCGAGTTGTTGTTGGCCAGGCCGCCGGCGTAGTCGAAGATGAAGGCCGAACCGGTGTCCTCGTAGCTGAAGACACGACTGCCCGCCGTGACCCGCAGGCTCTTCGTCACGGCATAGGTGAGCTCGCCGAAGAAGGCCGTCTCGCGGTAGTGGCTGCCCAGGTCTTCGGCGTAGCCCGAGTCGACCTTGCCGCCGAGCTTGGCGCGCCCGCCCTGCGCGGTGATGGAGATGAAGTCGCCCTGCGAGGGCAGCGCATCGAGCCCCGGGAACATCTCGTCGAACTTGAAGTTGCGCTTCTGGTCGGTATGGAAGATGCCCGCCACCCAGCTCAGCGGGCCCTTGGTGTTCGACACCAGGCGGGTCTCGTGCGAGGTGCCCGTGTAGGTGTTGTCGAAGGTCATGTACAGCGAGTTGTTCGAGCGCTGGATGTTGCCCGCCGTGAACCAGTTGTAGAAGAGGTTGCCCTGGCGCGCGTAGTCGGCCTGCCCCACCCGGCTGTCGCGGTACTGCGAGGTGTTGGAGTGCAGCCTGGCGAAGCCCAGGTCCCAGTCGAGATCGATGCTGTCGAGCTTGAACTTGCGGTCGGCAAACTCCGGGTAGCGCGACACGATGGTGTGATCGTTGACGACGAAGGGAGCGGCCAGCGCGTTGGTGTAGGTGCAGGGGATGCCCTGCGCGGTGCAGCTGCGGCCCAGGCGCCAGGCCGCATCGATCTGCGCCGGCGTGGTGGCGTTGGCGATGTTCAGCGGCGTGAGGCTCGCGCCCGAGCTGCCGTTGGCCAGCTGGCTCTGCTCGGCGTGGGTGAAGGTGAGCTCCACCCCGGGCTTGAGGCGCCAGCGCAAGGCCACGCGGCCGGTGTTCACCTTCTGCCAGTCATCGTTCTCGTAGAGGTTGACGTTGGGGTTGGGCTGGGTCGTCCAGGCCCAGGTGCCGGTGCGCCACGGCGGGTTGGAGAGCCGGTCGGTGTAGCCCTTCTCGTCCAGGCGCGCGATCGAGGCGCGCAGCGCCATGTTCTGGCCCAGGGGCAGGTTCACGACGGCGTCGGTGTCGTTGGACAGCCCGCCGCCCTGGGTCTGGTAGAACGAGGTGCTGATGCGCCCCTCGGTCTTGCCCAGGCGCGGCTGGTTGGAGATGAAGCGCACCGTGCCGCCGAGGCTGCCTGCGCCGTAGAGCGTGCCCTGCGGGCCCAGCAGCGTCTCAACCCGGGCGATGTCCTTGATGCGGTAGCCCAGGTGCGGGAGCATCGTGTCGTCCAGGTACCACGCCAGGGTGGAGCGGATGAACTGCTCGAGGTTGTTGGCGTTCACGGGGGAGACGTTCAGGCCCCGTACGGTGACGGAGTCGGCATAGCGCGCGCTGTTGCCGGGGGCGTTGATCGCATCACTGGCGGCCACGACCTTCTTTCCGTCGGTGATGTTCTGCTCGCGCAGTTCCTCCTCCTCGATCGCCGAGACGTTGTAGGGCACGCGGTGGGCGGCCTCGCTGCGCTTGCCCGAGGTGATCGTCACCGTCTGAAGCTGCGTGGAGGATGCGTTGCCCGAGGCGGCCTGTGCGAAGGCCGTGCCGGCCAGGCCCAGCGCCGCGGCGGCTGCCACAGGGGTCAGGATCGGAAACGGGATCGGTGACAGTCTGGCGGCGCGCTTGCCCATCTTGGGTTCTCCTGCGGTAGGTGGGTTCGCCGCTTTCCTACGACGAGCGCAGGCGGCGGCAGTGGCTGGCCGTCGCAGCATAGGCGGGCCATCTTTCCGTTTCGGACATTACCGCTTGCCCTTCCTGCACCTTCGGCGCAACATCGGCCGCATGACGCAGTCGCTCAACCCGCTGGAGGCGCTGCTGGCCGTGCAGACCGCTGGCAGCCTGAGCGGCGCGGCCGCGCGCCTGAACCGCAGCGCCTCGGCCTTGTCCAAGCTGCTGCGCGCGCTCGAGCGCGAGTCGGGCGAGTCGCTCGTGGAGCACGCGAGCAAGCCGCTGCGCCTCACGCCCGCGGGCCAGGCCTACGCGGCTGCCGGCCGGCGCATGCGCGACCACCTCCGCGAGGCCGGCGAGCAGGCCGCGGCGCAGCGCCAGCAGGTCTCGGGCACGCTGCGCGTGACCACCTCCTACCTCATCGGGCACGCGGTGCTGGCCGACTACGTGCCGCGCTTTCGGCAGCGCTTTCCGCAGGTGCGCGTGGACGTGGAGCTCGACGACCAGGACCCCGACCTGAGCTCGGGGGGCTTTGATCTGTCGATTCGCCACGCTGCGGTGCAGGCCGGCCCGCTGATCGCCAGGCCGCTGGGCACCAACCGGGTGCGGCTGTGCGCCTCGCCCGCCTACTTCGAGCGCCATGGCCGGCCGGCCTCGCCTGTGGAGCTCAAGGCGCACGCCTGCCTGGAATTCCGCTGCGAGGGGCTCGATGGGCGCTGGCGCTTCAGCCAGGGCAAGACCACGCAGTGGGTCACGCCGCGCGGGCCGGTGGCCTCCAACAGCGACGAGCTGCTGCTGGCGTCGATGCTCTCGGGCGAGGGCCTGCTGCCGTGCTTTGACTGGGTGGTCGGGCGCGAGTTGCAGCAGCGCCGGGTGCTCACCTGCCTGGACGACTGGGCCTTCTCCTCCGAGGCCTTCGGCGATGCGCAGCTGTGGGCCGTGTACCGCCAGGGCAACCGCGGCCAGTTGCGCATCACCTATTTCATCGACGGCCTGGCCCGTCACCTCGAGGCCCTCAGCGAAGGAGCCCTTGCGCCGCCGCCGATGCTCGAGCGCACGATGCGCCCGGGCGGCTGAAAGCCGCGCAGGCGGCTGCAGTCGGCGTGGTCGTCGCGACGCGGTTGCGCTCAGGCGGCCGGGCGCTCTCCGCGCCGGTCCACGAGCAGCTCGGCCGCCTGCCAGCGCGGCTCCAGGGCAAGCGTTTCGGCCCCTGCCCGCACGGTCTGCTCGAGGTAGTGCCAGCGCTGCCCGTCGTGGCCGATGAGGCGGTAGCGCAGCGGCTGCCGCTGCGGCAGCCGCCACAGCCGCTGGGCGCCCTGGTCCGTCGGCGTGTGCAGCGCGAGGGAGGGCTGGCGCCAGCCCGCCGGGAAGAAGGGTGAACGCGCCGGGCCGCTCTCGCGGTAGTAGGCGGCAAGCTCCCGTGCGTAGAGGTCGAGCACGCCGCGGCTGAACCACAGCGCGTGCCCGCCGTTGCCCAGGCGCCGCGTGAGCTCGATGGAGCCGCGCAGCTGCTCCCAGCTCGAGTCACGCCCGTCGCCCACGATGCGGATGCCCGCGAGCAGTTCACGTGCCCGGTAGCTGCCCGCCTGCTGCAGCGCCTGCACCTGCTCGGCCCAGGTGCGCTCGAAGGCCTCCAGGCTGAAGCGGTAGGCCTGCGGCACGACCTCCGTCCAGCGCTCGGCCGCGGGCCAGCGGCCCCAGGACGGCCAGTCCAGCAGGTAGTTCTCGTACGACCAGGGATAGACCGCGGGGCTGAGCGACACCACACGCCCGGGCAGCGCCGCACGCAGCGCGGCCGCAAAGGGCCGCGCGAGCGCATCGAGCTTGCCCGCGCGCCAGCGCATCCAGGCCGCGTCGTGCGGATCGTCGGGCGGCGCGCGCCCGCCGTGCTCGGCGGCGTAGGCCGCGCGCGTGTAATCGTCGTAGCCCATCGTCACGTGCGGCCAGACGATGCGGTCGTCGAACTGCACGCCATCGAGGTCGTAGCGCCCAATCGCCTCGAGCGTGAGCTCGAGCAGGAAGGCGCGCACCTCGGGGCGCAGCGGGTTCATCCACACGAAGCCGTTGGGGGCCACCTCCTGCCCGCGCCGGTCGCGCGAGAGCCACTCGGGCTTGAGCCGGCGCAGGTGGTTGTGGGTGGAGCCGTGCGCGGCCATGAAGCCGTACTCGAACCAGGCCACGCACACGAGGCCCTGGCGGTGGGCCTCGATGAGGGCTTCCTCCAGCAGGTCACGCGCGGGGCGGGTGCCGGGGGTGTCGCTCGGGTCTTGCAGGGCCTGGCCGGGGCGCGCGGCCACGCCGATGGTGCGCTCCAGCACACGGCTCGGGAACTGCGTGTAGCCGTTCTTCCAGCTCTCCACGTACACGGTGTTCAGGCCGATCTCGCGCAGCGCGCGCATCGTGGCGCCGGTGGCCTGGGGGCTGGCCAGCGCGGTGTTGGCGGTGGTGGTGAGCCAGGTGGCGCGCACTTCCTGCTGCGCGGGCTCGGGCAGGGCGTTGGCGGTGGCCGCGGGCGCTTGGGGCTGCCCCGCAGGCGCGGCTGCGGCGCGGGCGGCCGGTGCCAGCCAGGGGGCGGCGGTGGCCGCCAGCGCCTGCTGCAGCAGGCGTCGCCGGGGGCGGCTGCCAGGTGGGGTCAGGCCGGCCATGCGCTCAGGG
>CAILKA010000438.1 GCA_903834645.1 uncultured beta proteobacterium | reverse complement strand
GGTTGGGCATACAGTATGTGTATGCATACAGCTTCCGTCAAGCCCGGAGGCGGAGCGACCGGGGGCACCCCCGGGGGATGGGGCCCGTGTGCTCAGCAGGCCATGCGCTGCGCGCGCGGCCGCTCCGACAGCAGCGAAAAGCCGAGCTTGCGGGCGGCCTCCAGTTGGCTCTCGGGCACGTCGATGATCGCGATGCGCCCGTCGGGTGCCCCGCACACGGCCGGGTAGGCCATGCCATCCGTGCCGCAGCCCGAGGCGAGCACCTGGACGCCTGCGTCGCGCAGCACCTTCTGCACCTCCGCCAGGGTGCGACCGCCATCCTGGCACTGGCGCGAGCCGAGCGTGAGGTACACCGAAACCGGCTTCGGCGGGGCGCTCGCGCAGGCTGCAGCCGGCACCACGGCCAGTGTCAACAGGGCCGCTCGCAACAGGGCTCGCATGATGGGATCCTCCAGTGGGCCGGGGCGCGCCTGGCGCAGGCGCGGACTTTCCTCCACTAAAGTGTGCGCCATGCCGTTCGAAGCGTCCGTGAGAAAGGTCACGCGCAGCGCCCTCGGCTGGGGCCTCCTGGCCCTGGCAGCGCTGGCCGGATTCGCGCGTGCGGGCGAGGCCGGGGCGGCCGAGGCCAAGCCACCGGCTGCCATGCCGGCGGCCTTTGCGGTGCTGCCGCCTGCCCCGGCCTCGGCGGCGGGCACGGGCACGGGCACCTGGCTGCTGTCGGGCGAGATGCGCTTTGCCGGCCACGACTGGCAGCGCATCGAGCGCGAGACGGCGCGCCTGGCCACCGTGACGGTGGGCTCCTTCGAGGGCGTGCCCACGGGCCGGGCCCCGCAGCGCGCGGTGCGCATCCACACCCGCCGCTACGAGGCGCACGCCGAGACGCGCGGGGCGGTGGTGCTGGTGCCGGGCTTCACCGAGGGCGCGACGATGTACCAGGAGCTCGTGCACGACCTGGTGCGCAACGGCTGGTCGGTGTACCTGCACGATCATCGCGGGCAGGGTTTCTCGACGCGGCTGCTCGATGCAAAGGATGCGGGCGAGCTCGGCCACATGGACCGCTTCGAGCACCTGGTGGACGACCTGCACTCCTTTGTCGACCGCGTGCGCCAATCGCGCGCGGCGGCCGGGCGCGGCAGCGCCCCGATGGTGCTGCTGGCGCACTCGATGGGAGGGGCGGTGGTGTCGCTGCTGCTGCAGCGCCTGGGCCGCGAGGCGCCCGTGGCGGCCGCTGCGCTCGTCACGCCGATGCACGAGCCCACGGTGGCGATGGCCGGCTCGGGCCGCGTGGCCGACCGGGCGATGCGGCGCTGGTGCGACGACCTCGCGGTGCGGCTGCCGGTGGCGCTGCCGTGGCTGTCCACGCGCCGCGTGCAGGGCGAGGGCTTCGAGGCCGAGCGCCAGGCCTTCCTGGCACAGGCCGACCCGCAGGACAACGACATGACGCACAGCGTGGAGCGGCTCAAGCGGCGCTGGAACGACCGGTTCGCGCGCTGCGAGGGCGAGCACTGCGGCCACGACGACGCGCGCGTGGCCGGACCGACGCTGCGCTGGGTGGCGCAGGCCTGCGCAGCCTCGCGCGAGGCACGCGGGCCGGCGGCCGCGCGCATCGCCGTGCCGGTGCTGGTGCTGCAAGGCGGGCAGGACACGGTGGTGGAGCCACTGGCGCAGCAGGCGTTTTGTGCGCACCTCAACGCCGGCGCGGCCCCGCCCGGGCGTTGCGTGGGGCTGCGCCTGGAGCAGGCGCGGCATGCGCTCTTCGTCGAGCGCGATGACCTGCGCGGCGCGGCCCTGCGGGCGGTGCTGTCGTTCTTCGAGACGGCCCGCCCCGTGGCCCCGGTCAGCGCCCGAACACCGCCTTGAGCACGCTGCTCGTGCGCGCCAGCGGGTCGCGCCGGATCTTCTTCTCCTCTTCGCCCACCACGAAGAAGAGGCCGTCGAGCGCCTTGTTCGTCACGTGCTCGTCCAGGTCGAAGCTCTGCGCCCCCAGCAGGGGCACGCGCTGCGCCCGCTCCATCAGGTTCTTGTAGGCGCGGCTGGCGCCCACGCGCTCGATGGACTGCGTCACGCTCGGCTTGAAGGCCGCGTACAGGTTGGTGCGGGTCGTGCGCTCGAAGAAGGCCGTGGCGCCGGTGTCGCCCGCCTTCAGGATGGCCTGCACGTCGCGCATGCCCATGCCGCGGATGGCGTTGGCGAAGTGCGAGGCCGCCAGCGGCGCGGCTTGTTCGGCGGCGCGGTTCATGCCGAGCACGAGCTCGTCGACCTGCCTGGAAAAGCCCGCCTTGCGCGCCACGTCGGCGAGCTTTTGCACGCTGGAGGGCAGCAGGATCTTCACCACCGCATGGGTGTAGTAGCCATTCTCGCGCCCCAGGCTCTTCACGGCCTTTTCCGTGCCCACCGCCAGCGCTTCCTTGATGCCGGCGATCGTCGTGCGCTCGTCGGCGGCCTGGGACGGCGCGTGACCCAGCAGACCCCAGGCGAGCAGGGGTGCGGCGCTGGACAGCAGGAAGGGGCGGCGTTGCATGGCGGGGGCTCCGTTCGTGTGGCGCTGCACGCGCCAGCATCGATGGTGCCAGCCCGGCGGCCCCTCGCCTAGACTGAGGCCATGCGTGCAACGATTCCTCACACCCTGCCCGAGCGGCATGTCTGGCTCAATGCGCATGTGCCGCCCGGGCTCGTCGAGCCGGGCGTGTCCGGCGCATGGGGCGCATCCGCTGCGGCACCCGCGCGCATGGCGCTCGTGGTGCAAGACGGGCGCATCTCGGCCGTGCATGCGGGCCCGGGGCGGCCAGCGGGCCTCGACGCCGGGATCGCGAGCTTCGACCTCGACGGTGCCACCGTCGTGTCGGCCTTCGTCGATCCCCATGTGCACCTGGACAAGGGCGACTTGCTGGCCGCCGGGCTGGCGCCCGAGCGCGACCTCTTCGAGGCCGTCAAGCGCGTGCGCGGCGATTACGTGAACTGGAGTGAGCGCGAGTTGCACGCGCGCATGGACTTCGCGCTGCGCACGGCCTGGGTGCACGGCACGCGCGCGCTCAACAGCTACTGCGACTGGTCTGCGCCCGAGGGGCCGCTGGCCGCTCGCGTGCTGCAGGCTCTGCGCGAGCGCTGGGCCGGGCGCATCGAGCTGGCGATCACGTCGCTGGCTGCGCTGCACGAGTTCGCCGACCCGGCGCGCGCCGAGACCATCGCGCGCAGCACGGCCGCCGCGGGCGCGGCGCTGGGCCCCTTCATTTACCCGGGCGCGCCGGTGGAGCTGCTCGAGCGCGTGTTCGACCTGGCTGAGCGCTTCGACCTGAGGCTGGACTTCCACGTCGACGAGCACCTGGACCCGCCGGTGGCCAACGTGGCGCACGTGGCGCGCCTGGCGCGCGAGCGTAGCTGGGGCGCGCGCACCGTGTGCGGCCACTGCTGCGTGCTCGGCGCGCTCGAGCCGCACGAGCGCGATGCCCGGCTCGACGAGCTGGCCGGTGCAGGCGTGGGGCTCGTCAGCCTGCCTTCGACCAACCTCTACCTGCAAGACAACGGCAGCGATCCGGCCGACGCCACGCGGCGCCGCTCACCGCGCAGGCGCGGGCTGCTGCCCGTGCACGAGGCGCGCGCGCGCGGCATCCGCGTGGCCTTCGGTTCGGACAACCACCGCGACCCCTTCTTCCCCGCGGGCGACCTCGACCCGCTGCACACGCTCGCGCTGGCGGCGATGGCCGCACACCTGGACGATCCGGTGGGCGCGTGGATCGACACCGTCTGCACCACGCCTGCGCGGCTGCTCGGCCTGGCGTGGGACGGCGTGCTGCGCGCGGGCGCCCCGGCCGACCTCGTGATCCACCCCGGGCGCCACAGCGCCGAGGTGATCAGCCGCGCGGCCCACGGGCGCATCGTCGTGCGCGGTGGCCAGCGCGTGCACGAGGCCCTGCCGGACTTCCGCGAGCTCGACGGGGTGCGGGCGCACGCGGCCTCAGCCGGGTGATTGCGCCTCAGCCTCCCAGCGGGCGCGCAGCTCGCGCTTGAGCACCTTTCCGATCGCGTTGCGCGGCAGCTCCGCGACGATGCACACGGCGGCCAGGCGCTGTGTCTTGCCCAGCTCCTCGTTGGCCCAGGTGCGGATCGACTCCTCGAGCGCGGCCAGCTCTGGCGCCGGGCGCGCCCCATGGGGTGCGACCGACGCGCCAGCTTCCGCGGCGCCGCCCACGGCCACCGTCACGACGAAGCCCACGGGCGTCTCGCCCCAGCGCGCGCTGGGCACGCCCACCACTGCGGCATCGGCCACCTGGGGGTGGCGGCGCAGCACCGCCTCCAGGTCGCTCGGGTAGATGTTGAAGCCGCCGCTGATGACCATGTCCTTGCGCCGGTCGTGCAGGATCAGGAAGCCGTCGTCGTCGAAGCGGCCCACGTCGCCGGTGCGGATGTAGCGCCGGCCCTGGTCGTCATGCCACTGGGCCTGCCGCGTGAGGGCCGGCTGGCCGTGGTAGCCCGTCATCATGGCCGGTGAGCGCCCGACCACCTCGCCGCTGCCGGCGCTGGCGCCTCCCGGGGTGCGCGCCACCTCCACGCCCTGCTCGTCGATGAGGCGGATGTCGTGCCCGTCCGAGGGCTGGCCCACGGTGTGGAGCTTGTCCGGGTGCCGGTGCGCGTGCAGGATGCACGTGCCCCCGCCTTCGGTCATGCCGTAGTACTCCACGAGGCCCCCGGGCCAGCGCGCGAGCACGTCGGCCTTGAGCTCGGCGTGAAAGGGCGCGCTCGTGCAGAACTTGAAGCGAAAGCTCGACAGGTCGTAGCGCCCGAACTCCGGGTGCGCCATCAGCCGCTGGTACTGCACGGGCACGAGCATCGTGTGCGTGATGCGCTCGGCCTGCGCCAGTGCGAGGTAGCCCGCCACGTCGAAGCGCGGCATCAGGACGGCGCAGCCGCCCCAGCCGAGCGTGGGCATCAGGCACACGAGCGTCGTGTTGCTGTACAGCGGCGTGGCGATGAGCGTGCGCGTGTCGTTGCCGTAGCCCGACAGCGCCCCGCGGCGCACGTGCGCCCAGCGCATCGCGTGCGGCTGCACGATGCCCTTGGGCGTGCCGGTGGTGCCCGAGGAGTAGATGATGTTGAAGGCCCAGTCGGGCTCGATGGCCACGGGCGTGGCGTGCGTGCCGGGCGGGCACAGCCAGGCGGCGGTTTGGGCATCCGTGCCTGTGGCCGTTGGCGTCCCCGTGCGCGCGCCTTGAAGATCCTCTACGCGCACGACCTGGCACCCTGCCGGCCAGGGCACCTCCTGTGCCGCCACGGCCTCGTCGATGAACACGAAGCGCGCGCCGGCGTCGCTGGCCATCGCCGCGAGCTGCGCCGGCGTGGCGCTCGTGGCCAGCGGCGCCACCGCGGCGCCGGCGCGCAGCGCGCCGATGAAGGCCACGACGTAGTCGATGCCGGCCGTTGCGCAGATCGCCACGCACGCGCGCGGCGCCAGGCCGTCGCGCTGCAGCGAGGCGGCCACTCGCTCCACCTGCGCGTCGAACTCGGACCAGTCCAGGCGCTGCGTGCCGCACACCAGCGCTTGGGCGTGCGGGCGCGCCTGCGCATGCGCGGCCACGAGGCGAGGCAGGTCGACGAAGGGGGCAAGCGCGAGGTCGTCGGGTGGAGGGCTCGGGCGGGTCATGGCGCGATTGTCCGGCCAGGCGCGGCCGCGCGGGGCGCGCCGGCGGTGCGCCTGCGGCTCGCCACCCGGCCGATACACTGCGGCCAGCAAAGGGTCCGGCGGACGGGCCGTCGGAGAGACGAGGGCGTCACGGCGTGGACGGCGCGCGCATTTTGCTGGTGGAAGACGACGAGCGGCTCGCCCAGCTCGTGGCCGACGCGCTTGCGCGCGCGGGCTGGCAGGTCACGCACTGCGCCCGCGGCGACGAAGGCGAGGCGCGCATGCGTCGTGAGCCTTACGACGTGGTGCTGCTGGATGGCCATCTGCCGGGCAAGGACGGATTCGACGTGCTGCGCGACGTGCGGCGCGACTTCGCCGGGCGCATCGTCATGCTCACCGCGCGCGATGACGACATCGACCAGGTGCTGGGCCTGGAAGGCGGTGCCGACGACTACATCGCCAAGCCCGTGGCCCCGCGCGTACTGCTGGCGCGCCTGAAGGCGCTGATGCGGCGCGAGGCGCCTGCGGCGCAGGCGGCCCAGGGCACGGCGCAGGCCCGGTCGAGCGCAGGTGCCGCATCCGAACCTCCGCCGATGCGCTTTGGCAACCTCGAGATCCGCCCCGCGGCGCGCGAGGTGCGGGTGGGTTCG
>CAILKA010000437.1 GCA_903834645.1 uncultured beta proteobacterium | reverse complement strand
TACCTGCCCATCACCTCGGCTGCCTTCAAGATCACCGAAGACAGCGGCTTCTACAAGAAGAACCCCGGCACCGACGTCTCGGTCACGCAGATGATCCGCAAGACCACCGACAAGTCGCGCGGCATCCGCCTGGGCAACTTCGTGCAGATCCGCACCATCGCCGACGAAGAGCTCGAGCAGGTCTGGGCAGGCAAGAAGAGCGCGCAGGAAGGCCTGGAGGCGATCAAGAAGCGCGGCGACGTCGAGCTCGAGAAGTTCGAGAAGGCCAACAAGAGCTGATGCCGCACGCACCGGCTCTGCGGCACGGGCCGCGGGGCCGGCCCTTCCCCCGGCCAGGTCGGAAGCCGGGGCTGGCTGATTCCTCACGCTGACAGGTCCGACCTTGGCTGTCGAAAAACGCGTCCGTTTCAAGAGCTGGTGGCTGCCGTGGCTGCTGGTGGCGCCCCAGCTCGTCATCGTCACGGTCTTCTTCTTCTGGCCCGCCGGACAGGCGCTGATGCAGAGCCTGCTGCGCGAGGATGCCTTCGGCACCAGCAGCGAATTCGTCGGCCTGGAGAATTTCAGGAACCTGTTCGCCGACGAGACCTACCTCGCCTCGTTCAAGACCACCGCCGTGTTCTCGGTGCTGGTGGCCTCGATCGGCTTGTCGGTGTCGCTGCTGCTGGCGGTGATGGCCGACCGTGTCGTGCGCGCCGCATCGGCCTACAAGACGCTCCTCATCTGGCCCTACGCGGTGGCCCCGGCCGTGGCCGGGGTGCTGTGGCTCTTCATGTTCGCGCCCTCCATCGGAGTCGTGAGCTACGCGCTGCGCGCGATGGGCGTGGACTGGAACCACCAGCTCGATGGCACCGACGCGATGATCCTGATCGTGCTGGCCGCGGTGTGGAAGCAGATCTCCTACAACTTCCTGTTCTTCCTGGCCGGGCTGCAGTCGATCCCCAAGAGCCTCGTGGAGGCCGCTGCCATCGATGGCGCCGGGCCCTGGCGCCGCTTCTGGACGGTGCAGTTCCCGCTGCTCACGCCCACCACGTTCTTCCTGCTGGTCATCAACATCGTCTACGCCTTCTTCGACACCTTTGCCATCGTCGACGCCGCCACCTCCGGCGGCCCAGGCAAGGAGACCTCGATCCTCGTCTACAAGGTGTACTTCGACGGCTTCAAGGCGATGGATCTGGGCGGCTCGGCCGCGCAGAGCGTGGTGCTCATGGCCATCGTCATCGGCTTGACGGTGATCCAGTTCCGCTACGTCGAGCGACGCGTCAACTACTGAACATGATCGAGCGCCGCCCCGCCGCCACCGTGCTGTCGCACCTCGTGCTCGTGCTCGGGGTGCTCATCGTCGCCTTCCCCGTCTACCTCACCTTCGTGGCGAGCACCCAGACGGCCGAGCAGATCGTGCAGAACGTGCCGATGTCGCTCCTGCCGGGCGACAACTTCGTGGAGAGCTATCGCCTGGCCCTCTTTGGCGGCCAGACGACCAATGGCGGGCGCATCGCGCCGGTGGCGCCGATGATGATCAACAGCCTCGTGAGTGCGCTCGTCATCGCGCTGGGCAAGATCGTGATCTCGCTCCTGTCGGCCTTTGCCGTCGTGTACTTCCGCTTCCCCGGGCGCACCTTCATCTTCTGGATGATCTTCGTCACGCTGATGCTGCCGGTGGAGGTGCGCATCGTCCCCACCTACAAGGTGATCTCCGACCTCGGCATGCTCGACACCTACGCCGGCCTGACGGTGCCGCTGATCGCCTCGGCCACCGCCACGTTCCTGTTCCGGCAGTTCTTCCTGACCGTGCCCGACGAGCTCGTGGAGGCTGCGCGCATCGACGGCGCCGGGCCGCTGCGCTTCTTCAAGGACGTGCTCGTGCCGCTGTCGCGCACCTCGATCGCCGCGATCTTCGTGATCCAGTTCATCTACGGCTGGAACCAGTACCTGTGGCCGCTGCTCGTGACGACCGACGAGAAGATGTACCCGATCGTGCTGGGCATCCAGCGCATGATCTCGGGCGGCGACGCGGCCAACGAGTGGAACCTGGTGATGGCCACCGC
>CAILKA010000436.1 GCA_903834645.1 uncultured beta proteobacterium | reverse complement strand
CTCCATCGAGATCGAGATCAACCCGGCGGATGTGCGCATCGACACCTTCCGCGCCAGCGGCGCGGGCGGCCAGCACATCAACAAGACCGACTCGGCTGTGCGCATCACGCACCTGCCCACCAACATCGTGGTGCAGTGCCAGAACGACCGCTCGCAGCACCGCAACCGCGACGAGGCCTGGGCGATGCTGCGCAGCCGGCTCTATGAGCACGAGATGCGCAAGCAGCGCGAGGCCCAGCAAAAGCTCGAGGACGCCAAGACCGACGTCGGCTGGGGCCACCAGATCCGCTCCTACGTGCTCGACCAGTCCCGCATCAAGGACCTGCGCACCGGCGTGGAGATCAGCAACACCCAGAAGGTGCTCGATGGCGACCTCGACACCTTCATCGCCGCGAGCCTGAAGCAGGGGCTCTAGTCCCTCTGCGCGGCCGCCATCCGAACCCCCGAACCCTGGAGACTGCCCTCATGCGTGAAGGTGCTGCCCCGGTCGTCATGAACCGTGCCGACTACGCGCCCCCCCCTTGGCGCATCCGCGCCGTCGAGCTCACCTTCGACCTCGATCCGGCCAAGACGATCGTCGCGAGCCGCCTCACGGTGGAGCGGGCGGCGGGCACCCCTGCGGGCACGCCGCTGGCGCTGCAGGGCGAGGGCCTGACGCTGCTGCGCGTGATGAGCGGCGGCGAGAGCCTGTCGTTCCACCACGAGGAAGGCCTGCTCGTCATCGACAACCCGCCCGAGGCCGAGAGCTTCGTGCTGGAGATCCGCAACACCTGCGCGCCGGAGAAGAACACCGAGCTGTCGGGCCTGTACACGAGCGGCGGAGGCTTCTTCACGCAGTGCGAGGCCGAGGGCTTCCGGCGCATCACCTACTTCCTGGACCGGCCCGACGTGATGGCGGTCTACACCGTCACGCTGCGTGCCGATCGCAAGCGCTACCCGGTGCTGCTGTCCAACGGCAACCTCGTGGCCCAGGGCGAGCTCGACGGGGGCCGTCACCAGGCCACCTGGCACGACCCCTTCCCCAAGCCGAGCTACCTCTTCGCCCTGGTGGCGGCCAACCTCGTCGCGCGCGAGCAGCGCATCCGCACGCGCGCCGGCACCGACCATCTGCTGCAGGTCTGGGTGCGCCCGGGCGACCTGGGCAAGACCGAACACGCCATGGCCTCGCTCGTGGCCTCGGTCATCTGGGACGAGGCGCGCTTTGGCCTGCCGCTGGACCTCGAGCGCTTCATGGTCGTCGCGGTGGACGACTTCAACATGGGGGCGATGGAGAACAAGGGCCTGAACATCTTCAACACGAAGTACGTGCTGGCCAGCCCCGCCTCTGCCACCGACGCCGACTTCGACGGCATCCAGCGCGTGGTGGCGCACGAGTACTTCCACAACTGGACCGGCAACCGCGTGACCTGCCGCGACTGGTTCCAGCTCTCGCTGAAGGAGGGTCTCACGGTGTTCCGTGACCAGGAGTTCGCCCAGGACATGGCGATCTCCCCCTCGGCGCGTGCCGTGCGGCGCATCGAGGACGTGCGGGCGCTGCGCATGGTGCAGTTCCCGGAGGACGCCGGCCCGATGGCGCACCCGGTGCGGCCCGACAGCTACGCAGCGATCGACAACTTCTACACCGCCACCGTCTACGAAAAGGGCGCCGAGGTGGTGCGCATGATGGACACCCTCGTCGGGCGCGAGGGCTTCGCCCGCGGCATGAAGCTCTACTTCGAGCGCCACGACGGGCAGGCCGTGACCTGCGACGACTTCGCGCAGGCGATTGCCGACGCCAACCCCGACAGCGCACTGGCGCAGCACCTGCCGGCCTTCAAGCGCTGGTATGGCCAGGCGGGCACGCCGCGCGTGACTGCGCGCGGCAGCTGGGACGCCGCCACGCAGCGCTACACGCTCGAGCTCGAGCAGGCCACGCGCGGCGAGCCGCAGGTGATCCCGGTGCGCATGGGGCTGCTCGGCGCCGACAACGCACCGCTGCCACTGCGCCTGGAGGGCGAGGCGCAGGCCGCCGGCCAGGAACGCACGCTTGTGCTCACGCAGGCCAGCCAGCGCTACACCTTCGTGGACGTGCCGAGCGAGCCGCTGCCGTCGCTGCTGCGCGGCTTTTCGGCCCCGGTGGTGCTCGACGACGGCCTGGACGAGACGGCCCTGCTGCGGCTGCTCCAGCACGACCCCGACACCTGCAACCGCTGGGAGGCCGCGCAGCGCATCTTCCACGCGCGGCTGGAGGCTGCGGTGGCGGCGCACGGGGCACGCGGTGCAGGCACCTCGGAGGCTGTCTCGGCCCTGGACGAGGTGCTGCTGGGGGCGCTGCGCACCGTCCTGCACGACCCGAAGCTCGATGCCGCGGTGAAGGCGCTGATCCTCACCGTCCCGCCCGAGCGCAGCCTGGCCGACCGGCTCGACCCGATGGACCCCCAGGTCGTGAACCGGGTGCGCGAGGCGACGCTGGACCACCTCGCACAGGACCTGCGCGAGGATTGGCAGTGGGCTTTCGAGACGCACCAGGTGCTCGAAGGCTACCGCCACGAGGGCGACCAGGTGGGCCGGCGTGCGCTGGCCAACCTGGCGCTGGCGATGCGGGTGCGCCATGCCTGCGCAAGCGGCGACCCGGTGTGGCCGGGCCGTGCCTACCAGCGCGCAAAGGACGCCTCGAACATGACCGACCTGCTCGGTGCGGTGGAGGCGCTGGCGGCCGTGCACGCCGATCTCGCGCAGCCTGCGCTGGAGCGGCTGTACACCAGCTTCCGACACGACCCGCTCGTGCTCGACAAGTGGTTTGCGCTGCAGGCCCGCGTGCCCGAGCGCGACGGTCGCGTCTTCGCGCGCGTGCGCCAGCTCGTGCAGCACCCGGACTTCTCGCTGTCCAACCCCAACCGCGCGCGCGCCCTGCTCTTCACCTGGGACACGAACCCTGCCGCCTTCCACCGCCCGGACGCCGCCGGCTACGTGCTGTGGGCCGACAAGGTGATGGAGATCGACGCCGACAACCCGCAGCTCGCGGCCAAGTTCGCGCGCGCGCTGGACAGCTGGCGCACGCTGGTCGAGCCCATGCGCAGCGCCGCGCGCGAGGCGCTCACGCGCGTGGCTGCGGCGCCGCGCCTGAGCGCCGACACGCGCGAGATCGTCAGCAAGGCCCTCGACACCCCGGGAGCATGAGCATGAGCCGCCGCG
>CAILKA010000435.1 GCA_903834645.1 uncultured beta proteobacterium | reverse complement strand
CACTCGCTGTACTCCAACAAGGAGATCTTCCTGCGCGAGCTCATCTCCAACGCGTCGGATGCCTGCGACAAGCTGCGCTTCGAGGCGCTCGATCATCCGGGTTACTACGAGGATGCCCCCAACCTGGAGATCCGCGTCTTGTTCGACGAGCAGGCGCGCACGCTCACGATCCGCGACAACGGCATCGGCATGAGCGCCGAGGAGGCGATGCAGCACCTGGGCACCATTGCCCGCAGTGGAACGCGCGAGTTCATGGCCGGCCTCGAGGGAGACCAGAAGAAGGACGCCAATCTGATCGGCCAGTTCGGGGTGGGCTTCTACTCGGGCTTCATCGTCGCCGAGCGCATCACGGTGGAGTCGCGCCGCGCCGGCTTGACGCCCGAGGAGGGTGTGCGCTGGACCAGCGAAGGCACCGGTGACTTCGAGACCGAGGCCATCACGCGCGCGCAGCGCGGCACCGACGTCATCCTGCACCTGCGCGAGGGTGAGGAGGAGTTCCTCAAGAGCTGGAAGCTGCGCGCGATCATCGGCAAGTACTCCGACCACATTTCGCTGCCCATCCTCATGAGGAAGGAGGAGTGGGACGACGAGCAGAAGGCGCAGGTGCCCAAGGACGAGTGGGAGGCCGTGAACAAGGCCTCCGCTCTGTGGGCGCGCAGCAAGAGCGAGGTCAAGGACGCCGAGTACCAGGAGTTCTACAAGCAGATCAGCTACGACAGTGAGGCGCCCCTGGCCTACACCCACAACCGGGTGGAGGGTCGCACCGAGTACACGCAGCTGCTGTTCGTGCCAGCCAAGGCACCCTTTGATCTCTGGAACCGCGACAAGCGCGGCGGCGTGAAGCTCTACGTCAAGCGTATCTTCATCATGGACGACGCCGAGGCGCTGATGCCGGTGTACCTGCGCTTCGTCAGGGGCGTGATCGACTCGGCCGACCTGCCGCTCAACGTCAGCCGCGAGCTGCTCCAGGAAAGCCGTGACGTGAAGGCCATCCGCGAGGGCTCCACCAAGCGGGTGCTCTCGATGCTCGAGGACCTGGCGGAGAACCACAAGGACAAGTACGCCGAGTTCTGGACGCATTTCGGCGCTGTCCTCAAGGAGGGCTTGGGCGAAGACCATGCCAACCAGGAGCGGCTGGCCAAGCTGCTGCGCTTTGCCTCCACGCACGCCGATTCCGGCGTGTCCTTTGCCGACTACGCGGGCCGCATGAAGGAGGGGCAGGAGGCGTTCTACTACATCACCGCCGACTCGCTCGCGGCAGCCAAGGGCAGCCCGCAGCTGGAGGTCTTCCGCAAGAAGGGCATCGAGGTGCTGCTGCTGACGGACCGCGTGGACGAGTGGATGCTCTCGCACCTCTACGAGTTCGACGGCAAGCCGCTGCAAAGCGTGGCCAAGGGCGCGGTCGACCTGGGCACGCTACAGGACGAGGAAGAGAAGAAGCAGGCAGAGGCCACGGCCGAGGCTTTCAAGCCGGTGCTCGAGCGGCTCAGGGCTGCGCTCCAAGCGCGCGCCCGGGACGTGCGCTCGACGTCGCGCCTGGTCGACTCCCCCGCTTGCATCGTGGTCGAGGAGGGCGACATGAGCGCGCACCTGGCCCGGATGCTGCGCCAGGCTGGCCAGAGCGCGCCGGCGGTCAAGCCGATTCTCGAGGTCAACCCGGAACACGGGCTCGTCAAGCGCCTGGCCGACGACTCCCGCTTCGACGACCTGGCGCACATCCTCTTCGACCAGGCGCTTCTGGCCGAGGGCGGGCAGCTCGAAGACCCGGCTGGCTACGTGCAGCGGGTCAACCGGCTGCTGGCAGCCTAGTCTGCGCCCGTCGCGGCGAGCTGCTCGCGCAGCTGCACGACCTGCTGCCCCCAGTAGCCCGAGCTGCCGAAGGCGGGAAAGGCAACCGGAAAGGCCGGGTCGTGCCAGCGCTGGGCGATCCAGGCGTTGTGGCGGATCATCCGCGACAGCCGCAGGGCTGCCACGAGCGAGAGTTCGCGCTCGTCGAAGTCCGTGAACCTGCGGTAGCCCCGCAGCAGCTGTGCAAGTTGGTGGCCTGCGGCCACCGGATCGCCCGACAGCAGCATCCACAGGTCCTGCACGGCCGGGCCGTTGCACGCATCGTCCAGGTCCACGATGTGGGCGCCCTCCTCGCGCCACAGCAGGTTGCCCGGGTGGCAGTCCCCGTGCAACCTCGAGGCGCGCGGGCGCACCGCATCGAAGTCCGAGGCGATGCGGGCGATCGCCTGCTCGCACGCTGCGCGCCAGGCCGGGGCCTGGTCCTCGGGCACGAACCCGCCAGCCTCCAGTGTCGCCAGCGAGGCGCGAGCGTCCTCGGCCGGGTGCATCGTCCGCCGGTGGCGAAATGGCCGGCGCCGGCCCACGGCGTGCAGCCGCCCGATGAACCCGCCCAGCCTGTGCAGCACCTCGTCATCCTCGAGCTCGGGCGCGCGCCCGGCGCGGCGCGGGCTGACAGCCAGCCGCATGGGCGGTTCGCCTGTCGTGAACACGGCCAGGGTGTGCGGGGGCAGCGGCGGCTCCAGGCGTGGCGCGGGCCCTGCTCCCGCCTCGGAGGCGGGAGCGTGCAGCGCCAGGGGTGCCACCGCGGGCACCTCCTCGTCGGCGAGCTCGCGCGCGAAGGCATGCTCCTCGAGGATCTGGGCGTCCGACCAACGGGCAGGGCGGTAGAACTTCGCCACCACCGCGCCCCCGTCCTCGAGCATCACCTGGAAGACACGGTTTTCGTAGGAGTTCAGCTGCAGGATGCGGCCATCCCCACGCAGCCCCACCGCCTGCAGTGCGTCGAGCACGGCGTCGGGCGTGAGTGCGGCGTAGTCGGGGGGTGCCAGGTCCCCGCGGGCCGGTGCGCCAGGGGGCACCGTCAGTGCCGCACCGCCATCGGCGGCGGCGAGGCACCGTCGCCCAACGCCTCGGCCAGATCCTGGGAGAGGTCCACCGGCGCCTCGCGGCCGCGCCGCAGGCTCGCCTGCTCGCCCATCAGCGGCAGGATCGACTCGGGGGTGGTCGCGCTGCCCGCCTGGCGGCCGTGGTAGCCATCCTGCAGGAAGCCAGGTTCGCGCCACAGGGGCTTGCGCCCCCGGCGGGGCACGTCGCCGGGGTTGTCGCTGCCGGCACGCGTCGCCACGGCCGGCTGCGGGCCGCGCATCCCGGCCGCTCCCTGGGGTACCAGCAGCTGCAGCTCCGCCGCGGAGGGCAGCTGGTCGGAGCGGCAGCGCAGGTAGCGGACGCGGCACGCCGAGAGCACCTCCTGCTTGATCCGCAGCGAGCGCTCCGAGGGCGGGCGCGGACCGTCCAGGTCGATGGCGGCGACTACGCGCCCGCTGGCGCTGCACAAGGCGAACGTGACCGACTGCGATCCGAGCAGGCGGTACCAGGAGCCCAGTGCCTGCGGGTCCTCGGGCTGGCAGAAGCGCACGAGCGGCAACTTGGCGAGCACTGCGTGGTGCGGGAAGGCTTCCACCAGGAGGCGGTAGACCCGCCGCTCCTCGTTGTTGAAGACCGGGCGGCTGTGCAGCGGCCAGGTCGTGGGCAAGGGCTCGGGCTCGGTGGCTTGGGCGCGCCGGCGCAGCCACCACAGGCCGGTGGCGGCAAGGACCAGGAGTGTGCCGACGAGGGCTGACCAGGCAAGTACAGGCATGGGTGCGGGAATATTTCACGCCGATGCTACCCCCGGGACCCTTGCCTGGCGCACGGCCCGCCCCCCTTGACCGGGGGGTTCATCGATGCTGACGCGGCCCGCACTTTGGCGCTATACTCAAAGGCTTTCCCCTCATCGGCCGGGGAAGACGTGCGCGCCCCATTTTCCGAAAGGACGGGGTGCAAGCGGGCGCGAAGCGCCAGGCCGACGGCCCAGCCGAGGCCCCACCTACAAGGGGATCCGGCGCAGCCGTCGGGTGTGCATGCGACGCTCCCCGGATGACGGGGTCGCGGCGCGGGCACGCGATCCAGGCCGTCTGTTGCGCGCGGCATGCCGCGCGCCCTCCAGGAACCTCTCATGAAGACCTTCAGCGCCAAGCCGGCCGAGGTGGAGCACGGGTGGTTTGTGATTGACGCCACCGACAAGGTGCTCGGGCGTGTTGCCAGCGAAGCAGCAGCCCGTTTGCGCGGCAAGCACAAGGCCATCTACACGCCCCACGTCGACACCGGCGACTTCATCATCATCGTGAATGCCGACAAGATCCGTGTCACCGGCTCCAAGGCCACCGACAAGATCTACTACCGGCACTCAGGCTTCCCGGGCGGGATCTACGCAACCCGCTTCAAGGACATGCAGGCCCGCCATCCGGGGCGCGCGCTGGAGAAGGCCGTCAAGGGCATGCTGCCCAAGGGCCCGCTCGGCTACGCGATGATCAAGAAGCTGAAGGTGTATGCCGGTGCCACGCACCCGCACGCCGCCCAGCAACCCAAACCGCTCGAGATCTGAGGTCGGCCATGATCGGACAATGGAACTACGGCACCGGGCGGCGCAAGTCATCGGTGGCGCGCGTCTTCCTGAAGAAGGGCACAGGCCGCATCGAGGTCAACGGCAAGCCGCTTGACCAGTACTTCGGCCGCCAGACCTCCATCATGGTGGTCCAGCAACCGCTGTTGCTGACGGCCAACCTGGAGGCCTTCGACATCCGCGTCAACGTGCATGGCGGCGGTGAGTCGGGCCAGGCGGGTGCGGTGCGCCACGGCATCACGCGTGCGCTGATCGACTACGACGCAGCGCTCAAGCCCCAGCTCAGCCAAGCCGGTTTCGTGACGCGCGACGCGCGCGAAGTCGAGCGCAAGAAGGTCGGCCTGCACGGCGCACGCCGTCGCAAGCAGTTCAGCAAGCGCTGAGCTTTGCGGGCCGCTCGCGGCCCGCAAGGCGCGGCCCTGCGTGCCGGTTCCCCGCCCCAAAGGCTGGGATGGCATCAGGGTCGCTGCTGCGGCTATCATCGACGACGCTGCGGCCTGCGGTTGCAGCGTCGTGCTGTTTCTGCGGTCTCCTGGCCGCATACCCCGAGGATCTGCCATGAATGCCGTCGCCGAGCCCCTGTCACCCGCATCCGACGAGATGCCCGTACCGCTGGTCTTCACCGACAGCGCCGCGGCCAAGGTCAAGGACCTGGTGGACGAGGAAGGCAACCCGGAGCTGAAGCTGCGCGTCTTCGTGCAGGGTGGCGGCTGCTCGGGTTTCCAGTACGGCTTTACCTTCGACGAGGTCGTCAACGAGGACGATACGCAGATGTCGAAGAACGGCGTCACGCTCCTGATCGACGCGATGAGCCTGCAGTACCTCGTCGGCGCCGAGATCGACTACAAGGAAGACCTCCAGGGCTCGCAGTTCGTGATCAAGAACCCCAACGCCAGCACCACCTGCGGCTGCGGTTCGTCCTTCTCCGTCTGATTGCCGCCCCCGGGCCGGCGGGTGTTCTGACCGGCCGCACCCGCGTCGCTCAGGGTGCGGGCCCTGCGTGCAGCGCGCCAAGCACACGTGGGCCTCGCGCTCCCGTGACGGCCGGAAGGTTGCCGGCTCGGCGGTCGATGAAGGCCGCAGCGAGCCACGCGAAGGCAAGCGCCTCGACCTGATCGGCAGGCACACCCCAGGTATCGGTCGGGCTGACCTCCAGGGCTGGCCTTCCCTCTTGCAGACGTGCCATCAAGTGCCCGTTTCGGGCGCCCCCACCGCACACCAGCAGCCTTGCAGTATCCGGCGCATGCCGTTCCAGGGCCTCCCGCACTGCCCACGCCGTCAGCTCGGCGAGCGTCGCCTGCACATCCTCGGGTCGGGTGTCCGGCTCCGCGTGAGCGAGGGCGGCTTCCAGCCACGCCGCGTCAAAGAGGTCGCGCCCGGTGCTCTTGGGCGCAGGCTGCGCGAAGAAGGGCTCGGCCTGCATCGTCCTGAGTAGCATCGGCCGCACGCGACCACTGCGTGCCCAGGCGCCGTCGGCGTCGAAGCGTGCGCCCAGGTGGCGCTCGATCCACAGGTCCATCAACAGGTTGCCCGGCCCGGTGTCGAACCCGAGCACGTCACCGCTGGGCGACACCAGCGTGAGGTTGGCGATCCCGCCGACGTTGAGCACCGCCAGGTGAGCGCCGGCCTCGCCGAACGCCGAGCGGTGGAAAGCAGGCACAAGCGGTGCGCCCTGTCCCCCTGCAGCCAGATCGCGGGTGCGGAAGTCGCACACCACGTCCACTCCGGTCAGCTCTGCCAGCAGGGCGCCATTGAGCAGCTGCACCGTGTAGCCGCTTGCGTCGAAGGCCTGCGGCCGGTGGCGCACGGTCTGTCCGTGTGCGCCTATGGCCCGAAGGGTGCCACGGTCCGTGCCGGTGCTCTCCAGCAGTTGCTCGATCACCAGCGCGTAAGCGCGCGCCACCGCGTTGGCGGCCAGGCTCGCCCGGTGCAACTCGTCTTCCCCGCGCCTGTTCAGCGCGAGCAGCTCACGGCGCAAAGCGTCGGGGTAGGCCTGCCATGCATGGCCGATCACGCGGCACGGGCGAAGGCAATCCATCTCCGCAAGGACCGCGTCCACCCCGTCCAGGGAGGTCCCGGACATGCAGCCGATGAAGAGCGCCATGGGCTGGCGCTGCGTCACTCGAAGCCGGGGCGATTGCTCGACAGGGTCTCGGCCAGATCCAGCTTCGCTTGTCGCACGCGCGCCACTTCCTCGAACTGGCTGCGCGCAACCGGATCCAGCACCACATCCTCGGAGGTGCGGGCCAGGCTGCGCGGATCGACGTGCACACCGTTGACCCGGAACTCGAAATGCAGGTGTGGACCCGTTGCCCAGCCGGTCGCACCAACGGCGCCTATCAACTGGCCACGATCCAGCCGCTGCCCTGGCTGGACGCTGATCTTGCTCAGGTGAGCGTAAAGGGTCACGCGGTTGTTGCCATGATCCACGTAGATCACGTTGCCATAGCCGCCCTGCCACGAGGCAAAAGTGACCACTCCGTCGCCAACCACTCGCACGGGCGTGCCGTGTGGCGCGGCGTAGTCGATGCCACGGTGCTCGCGCAGGCGCTGCAGCAAGGGGTGCATCCGCACCGCGAAGGCGGAGGTGGCCCGGGCCTGCTCCAGGGGGAGTGTCAGGAATACCGTCTTGCGTCCGCGCCCGTCGCGGTCGAACCAGGTGCCTTTACCCTTCGCGTCCTCGTACCAGAAGGCCTGGCGCGACTTGCCGCCGGACTGGAACTCCACCGCCAGGACGCGAAACGAAGCGCCGGCCCACGGCACGGGCGAGCCCTCGGCTGTGAGCGCCTCGTAGACGACGGCGAAGGCGTCGCCCTTGCGAAGGCCGCGCGACAGCTCGGGATCAGCCGCCAGCAGTTCCACCAGCTGCCGCGTGACGGGCTGCGGCAGGCGAACCTGGGAGGCGGCGGCTTGCAGCGAGGTCGTCACCACGTTGCCCGAGAGCTGCGTCTGGCTGGCCAGCGCCAGCTGCTCGCGCTGCACGACCCAGCGCCCGTCCTGCGGCACAGCCTGGAGCTTTTCGAAGTGGCTGCGCACCCGCGCAGGCTGCGCCGCCGGGCCGCGCACCACCAGCTCTCGCAGATCCCCCGCAGGGCCGACCCGGACGGTGACGAGCGCGCGTGTGCGAGGGTCGAGTGCGCGGCGCAGGCCTGCGTCGCTGCGCAGAAGCTGGGCGGCCTGGGCCTCGGCCACACCCAGGCGGCGCAGCGTGGCCTCCGGTGTGTCCGTGCTGCGCGTCACCTCGGTGCGTGTGAGCTCGGTCTGGTGCACGGCCAGGGCTTCGAGCTGGCCCGACAGGTCGCCGATCGGCACCTCCTGCTCCACCACCTGAACAGGCAGGCTGGCGGCATCCGGAGCCAGCGGTGCCACGGCGAAGACGACTGTGGCTCCGGCCGTCAGCAGCCCGGCCACGCCCAGTGTGACGGCGCGCGCGTGCCGCGACAAGAAGGCATGGAGGGCCATGGCGCGCTCGTGCCAGACCTGCTCGTCAACCATCCATTTGCCGCGTAGATCGCTCACCTGATCACCGAGAACCCGTTGTTGGCAACGGCTCGCGGCGAGACCGCGAAGCCACACAGCGCTGTGCCGCTCGGGAGGGGACGCCTCGCAGCGCACCCGTAGAATCCCCGTCGCACCGACGCTGCCCGCCGGTCGTGCCATGGGAAGACGGCACCATCCACGCGGGAGCGCAAGTATACCGGCACGCCCTGCCCGAGCGAGAATTCCCGATGTCCGAAAGCCCTTCGACCGTGCCGCATGGCACGCATCCTGTCGACGATGCCGTGCGCGAGGCACTGGCGGTGACGCTGCGGGGGTGCGAGGAACTGCTGCCCGAGGCCGACTGGGTGCGCAAGCTCGCCCGATCGCGGGCCACCGGCCAGCCGCTGCGCATCAAGTTCGGCATGGATCCCACCGCACCCGACCTGCACCTGGGCCACACGGTGGTGCTGAACAAGATGCGCCAGCTGCAGGAACTCGGCCACGTGGTGATCCCGCTGATCGGAGATTTCACGACCACGATCGGCGACCCGTCCGGGCGCAACAGCACCCGCCCGCCGCTGACGCGCGAGCAGATCGAGGCCAACGCCCGCACCTACTTCGAGCAAGTGGGCCTGGTGATCGACCTGGACCGTGCCGAAGTGCGCTGGAACAGCGAGTGGAGCGATCCGCTGGGCGCGCGCGGCATGATCTCGCTGGCCTCGCGCTACACAGTGGCGCGCATGATGGAGCGTGACGACTTCGCCCGTCGCTATGCGGGCGGGGTGCCCATCTCGGTGCACGAGTTTCTGTACCCCCTGATGCAGGGCTACGACTCCGTGGCGCTGCGCTCCGATCTCGAACTCGGCGGGACCGACCAGAAGTTCAATCTGCTGGTGGGCCGGCACCTGCAGCAGGAGTGGGGGCAGGAGCCGCAGTGCATCCTCACGATGCCGCTGCTCGAGGGCCTGGATGGCGTCGAGAAGATGAGCAAGAGCAAGAACAACTACATCGGGATCACCGAACCTGCGAACACGATGTACGCCAAGGTCATGTCGATCAGCGACACGCTGATGTGGCGCTACTACGCCTTGCTGAGCTCTCGCAGCGAGGCGGAGATCGCGGCGCTGCGCACGCAGGTGGAGGGCGGGCGCAACCCGATGGATGCGAAGGTGATGCTGGCCAAGGAGATCACGGCCCGTTTTCACAGCGCCGTGGCCGCCGATGGCGCCGAGGCTGACTTCCGCAACCGGGCTGCGGGCGGCGTGCCCGATGAGATTGCCGAGGTGGAGCTCTCGGGCGCGCCGATGGGTGTGGGCGCGCT
>CAILKA010000434.1 GCA_903834645.1 uncultured beta proteobacterium | reverse complement strand
GTGAAGTCGTCGTCTTCACCGATCACTTCCCGACGCCCAGCGGCCGTGCGCGCTTCGTGCCGGCCGACATCGTGCCCGCAGCCGAGCGGCCCGATGCCGAGTACCCGCTGGTGCTCATCACCGGGCGCCAGCTCGAGCACTGGCACACCGGCAGCATGACGCGCCGCAGCGGCGTGCTCGATGCCCTCGAGCCGGACCCCGTGGCGCTGCTGCACCCGCTCGAGCTCGAGCGCCTGGGCCTGGTGCCCGGCGATCTGCTCACGCTCGAGACGCGCCGCGGCCACGTGAGCCTGTGGGCGCGTGCGGATGCCACCACGCCCGAGGGCACGGTCTTCGTGGCCTTCTGCTGGGCCGAGGCGGCCATCAACCGGCTCACGAACGCCGCGCTCGACCCGGTGGCCAAGATCCCGGAGTTCAAGTACTGCGCGGCGCGCGTGCGGCCCGGGGGTGTGGCGCCCGAGGCGGGTAGCCTGGGTGGCGGAAGGATCCTGCAGGTGGAGCTGGCCTGAGCGGCTTCAGGTCACCACCGCCAGCACCACGTCGGAGGCCTTCACCAGCGCGGTGACGGGCGCGCCCACCTGGAGGCCGAGTTCGTCGAGGGCGTGCTGCGTGACGATGGCCACCACCTGCAGCCCGCTGGCCGTCGCGATCGTGACTTCGGCGTTCACGGCCCCGGGTTGCACACCTTGCACGTACCCGTTCAGGCGGTTGCCGGCCGAGAGCCGGGCCCCCTCCAGGCCCGTGGCCAGGAGGACGGCCGGGGCCTTGACGAGCACGATCACCGGTGCATCCGGCCGCAGCGCGAGCGCCTGCGTGCTCTCGTGCGTGATGACGGCGCGCAGTGACTCGCCGCCGGGCAGAGTCACTTCCACCTCGTCGTTGACGGCGCCGGTGCGGATGCCGCGCACGGTGCCCAGCCACTGGTTGCGCGCACTCGTCTTCACGTTCAGCACCTCCAACAGCGACAGTTCACGGTCCAGGTCCATCGCCTGCCGGGCCAGGTGTTGCACGAAGCGCTGGTGCAGCGCATCGAGCTGCTCGTAGCGCGCCACGAGCCGCTGCCCGTGCTCGGTGAGCCGCGTCGAGCCGCCGCCGCGCCCGCCCGTCACGCGAGCCACCAGTGGCCGACCGGCCAGGGTGTTCATGGCATCGATGGCGTCCCACGCGGCCTTGTAGCTCATGCCGAAGGCGCGCGCAGCCTGCGTGATCGAGCCGTGCTCGGCCACCGCGCGCAGCAGGCCCACGCGGCCGTGGCCGCCAAGAGACTGGCCACCGGCCGTGATCCACAGTGAGCCGCCGAGTTCGAGAGGGGGTGGAGGACGTCGGCTCGGCATGCTGTGCAGCGTTCAGGCCTGTGCCACGCGTCCGGCGTCCATCTCCACCACCTCCTGCGCGAGGGCCCGCACGTCGTCGTCGTCGTGCGTGATGAGCAGAAGCGGCAGGGCGAGCGCCTCCTGCAGCGCGCGCAGCTCCTCGCGCAGGCGCTGGCGCAGGGGCTTGTCCAGGGAGGAGAAGGGCTCGTCCAGGAGCAGGGCCGCCGGCTCGCGCACGAGTGCCCGTGCGAGTGCCGTGCGCTGGCGCTGGCCGCCCGAGAGCTGGTGCGGGTAGTGGCCGGCCACGCTCTGCAGCTGCAGCTGCTCGAGCCAGCGTTCGGCCTGAGGTGCCGGCGTGCCGCGCCCCGGGTTGCGCCAGCCTGGCTGCAGCGCAAAGGCGATGTTCTGCCGCACCGTGAGGTGCGGGAAGAGGGCATAGTCCTGGAACACATAGCCGATGTGGCGCTGCTGCGGGGAGAGGCGCAGCCCGGCCGAGGTGTCGAGGAAGGTCCGCCCCGCCACGTGAACGCGGCCCGCATCAGGCTGCGTGATGCCCGCGATCATGCGCAGCGTCTGTGTCTTGCCGGCCCCCGAGGGGCCGTGCAGCACGATGCGTCGCGCCGCGCAGCGGAACTGCAGGTCGAGCTCGAAGCTCTGGGCGTCCTGCCGCAGCGTCTTGCGCAGCGACACGTCCCAGGTCGGCGCGGCGGGTGAGTGCACTGTGTTCACGGCCCGCCTCTCAACCCCGTGCCGCCACGCGCCCGGGTGCCAGGCGACCCGCACTCAGCAGCACCGCCAGGCAGGTGAGCGAGGTCACGGCCACGAGGAAGTGGGCGGTGGCGTCCTGCCCTGCCTGCACCGCTTCGTAGACGGCAATGGAGAGCGTCTGTGTCTGCCCCACGATGCTGCCGGCCACCATCAGCGTGGCGCCGAACTCGCCCAGCGCACGTGCGAAGGACAGCAGCAGCCCGGCCAGGATGCCGCGCCAGGCCAGCGGCAGCGAGACGCGAAAGAACACGCCCCACTCGCCGATGCCGAGCGTGCGCGCTGCATCCTCGAGCTGCGGCTCAACGTTCTCGAAGGCCGCACGTGCGGCCTTGAACACGAGCGGAAAAGCCACGACCGCTGCCGCGATCACGGCGGCCTGCCACGTGAAGACGAGCCGGATGCCGAAGTGCTCGAGCAGGAAGGCGCCCACCACGCCTTGGCTGCCGATCAGCACCAGGAGGTAGTAGCCGAGAACGGTGGGCGGCATCACCATCGGCAGCGTCAGTGCAGCGTCCAGCAGCTCGCGCCCCGGGAAGCGCAGGCGTGCCAGCGCAAAGCCCGCCGCGACCCCGAGCACCAGGTTGATGGCGGTGGCCCAGAACGCCACCTTGAGGGTGAGCGTGAGCGGGATCCAGGCGTCGGGCATGGCGGGAGGGCGGGGTTCAGGGGCGCGCGAACCCGTGTCTCGCAAAGACCGCCTGCGCTTCGGGCGTGACGAGGTAGTCCAGGAACCTGACCGCCGGCGCCGGGCGGGGCGCCGCAGCGAGCACCGCAGCCGGGTACCGGATGGGCGTTTGCGTGGGTACGGTGAACGCCACGCGCACCTTGTCGGGCATCACGGCGGCATCGGTGGCGTAGACGAAGCCGGCATCGACCTCCGAGCGCGCCACGTAGTCGAGAGCCTGGCGCACGTGGTTCGCGCCGACCATCTTCGGCTGGATCGCACCCCACAGCCCGGCCGCCTCCAGCGCGCCCTTCGCATAGCGCCCCACTGGCACGCTGGCCGGCAGTGCGATGGCGATGCGCGGGAACCCCGGGCCCGCCAGTTCGGCCAGGGTCCGTGGTGTGTGCGAGCGGGCGGCCGGCACGATGAGCACCAGCGTGTTCGACACCACCTCCCGGCGCTGACCGGGCCGAACCAGGCCCTGCGCCTGCGCCTGGTCCATCGTCTCGGCGTCCGCGCTCACCAGCACGTCCACCGGCGCCCCGCGTGCGACCTGCGCAAGCAGGGCCCCGGAGGCTCCGAAGTTGAGCCGTACCTTCGTGCCTGGGTGTGCGGCCTCGAAGGCCGGGGCGATCTCGCGCAGCGCCTGCGTGAGGCTGGAGGCCGCGGAGACGGTCAGCTCGCTGGCATGGGCGGCCAGGCCCAGGCTGGCGCCGACCAGGAGGGTCAGGGCACGTGCCGTTCGGGCGAAGAGCAGGCAGGACATGACGGTCGCAGGCAGGCGAGGGCGCGGAACGAGTTTCGAAATATACAACCGTATATAACGAAAGGGACCTTGGGGGCCACGCAGGTCAGGCCGTTCGCGCCTGTCGCGTCCGTTGGTCTTCAGGGGCCGCCAGGGGGCGATGCCATGGCCCCGCGGGTACCGCTCAGTGCTTGTGCACGCCGCCCGCTGCCTGACCCGCAAGGGTGCGCACCGGCACCTTCACCTCGATGCTCTCGCGCTTGCCACCCGTCTCGACGACGAGGGTCACGGGCACCGTCTTTCCGGGCTCCAGTGGCTGCTTGAGGTTGATCAGCATCAGGTGCAGCCCGCCGGGCTTGAGCTCCACCGGCTTGCCCGCCGGGAGATCCAGGCCCGGGATGGCGCGCATGCGCATCACGTCGCCTTGCATCGTCATCTCGTGGATCTCGACGATGCCGGCCGCCGGCGAGCTCGCCGACACCAGCCGCGCGGGCTGGGCCGAGGTGATGCGGGCGAACATGCCGGTGCCCTTCTGCTCGGCCACCGTGCCGCGGACCCAGGGCTCCTGGACGGTGACCTGCGCCCAGGCGGGCAGGCAGGCAGTGAACAGGGCACAGGAGAGAACCAGGCGGTGCGACGGTTTCATGGGGGAGGGGCCTGAGGGTCCGGGTTGAGTGAGAGCAGGGGGTCGGGTCGGGATTCTAGGAGCGTGGTGGCGGGCCAGGCTGGTGCGTCACGCGGCCGGGCCTGTGAGGAGTGGGGCAATCGTCTCCATTGACAGAGACAAATGGAGTTAGTTCCTCAATCGACTCAAACTATTCGCACGCTTTCGATCCATCCCCCAACCGGAGATCCCGATGAACCGCGAGTCTCAATGCCCCTTCCACACCGGCGCCCGCACCACACCCGCCGCGCGCCCGAACGCGCACTGGTGGCCGCAGCAGCTCGACCTCTCCATCCTGCACCAGCACCAGCGGGCGTCGAGCCCGATGGATGCCGACTTCGACTACGCCCAGGCCTTCGGCCAGCTGGATTACGCGGCCCTCAAGCGTGACCTGGCTGCGCTGATGACCGACTCACAGGATTGGTGGCCGGCCGACTGGGGCCACTACGGTGGCCTCTTCATCCGCATGGCCTGGCACAGCGCCGGTACCTACCGCACGGCCGATGGGCGCGGGGGCGCCGGCACGGGCAACCAGCGCTTCGCGCCGCTGAACAGCTGGCCCGACAACGGCAACCTCGACAAGGCGCGCCGGCTGCTGTGGCCGATCAAGCAGAAGTACGG
>CAILKA010000433.1 GCA_903834645.1 uncultured beta proteobacterium | reverse complement strand
GGCCCGCGAACGCTGGCTGCGCAACACCGCCTTCACTGAGCTGCGCCAGCAGCTCGAAGCCCTGCTGCGCAGCCAGGGCCAGGTGATGAGTGCGAACGAAGCCTCACTCGCGCTGTTGTCACTGCGCGGCTGCGCCGAGCAAGACGACAACGAGCGCCTGCGCCAGGCCAGTGCCGTGCTGAGAGCTGCGATCGAGGCCGAATCGCACCTGGACCAACCGCGTTTCGAGGCCTTCGACCAAGCGCCGGTCACCCTCATCGCCACCGGCGCTGCCTGGGCCGACTTCGCCCGCCAACTGGGCACCGCGGCCGACGCCTGTGCGATGGCCGACCCCCTGCTGCCGCCCGCCCGTGTGCTGGAGATGCTGGAGGGCGTTTCGCTCCCCGCCGCGGCCAGCCCGGCTGCGGGTGCCGGGGTGCCTGTCTCGCCTGCGCTTTCACCCACTCGCCTGCTGCGCCTGGCCGCGTCCGCCTCGCGCAAGGCCGCCCTGTCCAGCAGGCAAGAGATCTACCCCCGCGGCATGCCCGCTCTGCAGGCACTGAAGCAGTCCATCAACGCCCTGGTCGGCGCCACGCTCAGCCCCAGCGCGCTGCAAACCCGCGTGCGCGGCCGCTACCCCGAGGCCATGCCCCTGCCCGGCCGCCCCGAGCTGGACCGCCTGCTTGACGAGGCCGGCGCCCCGCTGCATTGGGACCCCACCGCCGCCAACGGCGCCGGCGCCTACCGGTCCGCCACGCTGGGCAGCACAGCCACCGCTGGCACCACCACGCAGTTCTCGCGGCAAGGCACGATGCTGAGCACCAGCGCCGGGCCCGACGGCACCGTCGTCGACGCTGCGGCGGCTGAAGACCGGCTGCAGCGCAGCCTGCGCCAGGGCGGCCTGCTCGTCATCACCGTGGACCCGCGCCTGGCCCGCCGCGCCGAAACCGAACTGCTGCACCGCTTCAGCCAGCCCAACGGCGGCAGCCACAAGCTGCAGCGCGTGAACCTCGACGCGGTGCTGCTGAAAGAGTTGAAGGCCCAGGCGGCCGCCGCCCGCGTGGACTGGAACGTGGTGCTGCATGCCGACGCCGCAGACAAGGCCAGCCGCGACTGGACCAACCTGATGCGCCTGGTGCAGCGCACGCTGCCTGCACTGCGCACCGCGCTGCTGCAAAGCCCCGCGCCACTGCTGCTGGTCAGCGCCGGCCTGCTGGCCCGCTATGGCCTGATGGCGCTCGTCACCGAGATCGAAGCCACTGCGGGCCGCCCCGGGCATACGCCCAGCATCTGGCTGCTGCTGCCGACCGCCCACCAGGGCCTGCCGGTCATCGACGGCGTCGCCGTGCCGCTGGTCAACAACATCAACAACACCCAAGCGCTGGCGTTGCCCCAAGCCTGGGTGGAGAACCAGCACCGGGCGGGGCTCATCCATGGGTAAGCGCCACATCGGCGGCATCGCGGCCTGAGCACACAGAACGAGAACACCAGGGACGGAATACAAGTGATCAATGCCAAGCAACTGCTCGTCGACCTGACGCGCCAGCTTAAAGGCCTGGAAGCCGACCTGCGCCAGCGCATCGCCGAGCAACCCGGCCTGAACGACAGCTTGCGCGCCGAATGGCAAACCGCGCTCGACGCCAAGCGTTGCGCCGAAACGTTTGAGACCTGGGCCGACCAAGTCATCACCCAGGCCGGCGTGCACTGGCTGCTGAGCTGCGTGTTCCTGCGCTTCATCGAAGACAACCAGCTGGTCGACCGGCCCTGGCTGGCCGGCACACCCCAGTCAGGACGGCTGGCACTGGCCCGCGACCGGTACGAGGACTACTTCCGCACGCACCCGCTGGAAAGCGACCGCGACTATCTGCTGTCGGCGTTTCGTGAAGCCGGAACCCTGCCTGGCCTGCGCACGTTCTTCGACGAAGCGCACAACCCTGTCTTCCGCCTCGGCATCAGCGGTGACGCGGCCATGGCGCTACGGCAGTTCTGGCAGCAGGTGGACACCGACAGCGGCCTGCTGCTGCGCGACTTCACCGACCCGGCCTGGAACACCCGCTTCCTGGGCGACCTGTACCAGGACCTGAGCGAGGCCACACGCAAGCGCTACGCGCTGCTCCAGACACCCGAGTTTGTCGAGGAGTTCATCCTCGACCGCACGCTCACGCCGGCCATCCGGACTTTCGGCTTCCGGGCGGCGCGGATGATCGACCCCACCTGCGGCTCAGGCCACTTTCTGCTCGGCGGGTTTGCGCGCCTGGTGGACGAGTGGCAGCGCAACGAGCCTGCCCGGAATGCGCGCGACATCGCGCAGAGGGCGCTTGATGCCGTGGCCGGGGTGGATCTAAACCCCTTCGCCGTGGCCATCAGTCGGTTCCGCTTGCTGGTAGCTGCGCTGCAAGTGGCGGGAGTGCAGCGCCTGTCCGAGGCGCCGACATTTGTCGTCCACGTGGCAATCGGTGACAGCCTGCTGCACGGCCTGCGCTTCGGCTTGAGCGCCACGCAGGACCTGCTGGGTCACGACCAGTACCGCGACACCGGACTGGAGCATGCCTACGCCAGTGAAGACCTGGCTCAAGTGCAGCAAATCCTCGGCCGCCAGTACCACGCTGTGGTCGGCAACCCGCCTTACATCGTCGTCAAGGACAGCGCGCTCAACGCTGCCTACCGTGGACGCTATGCAAGTTGCCATCGCCAATACTCGCTAGGCTGCCCGTTCACCGAGCGATTCTTCCAACTCGCTGTCACAGGCGAACGCTTCGGCAACGCTGGCTTCGTGGGACTGATCACCGCCAACAGCTTCATGAAACGAGAGTTCGGCAGCAAGCTGATCGAAGAGGTCTTGCCGCGCCTGGACCTCACCCATGTCATTGACACG
>CAILKA010000432.1 GCA_903834645.1 uncultured beta proteobacterium | reverse complement strand
GGGCGGGTGTCCAGCAGCGAGCCGGGCAGGAAGGCGCGGATGCCATTGACCAGTACCGTCAGGCCGCCCTTGACCTTGCCGCTGACCGTGCCGGTGACGAAGTCGCCCGACTCCAGCGCGTTCTCCAGCGCCAGCCACGAGGCCAGGCGCTTGGCCTTGTCGCGCGACAGGATCGTGTCACCGTAGCCGTTCTCGACGGCATCGATGGCCACCGAGACGTAGTCCCCGACCTGGACCTCAAGCTCGCCCTGGTCGTTCTTGAACTCCTCCACCGGGATGTAGGACTCGCTCTTCAGCCCGGCGTTGACGACGACGTGGTTGAAGTCGATGCGCACCACCTCGGCGGTGATGACCTCGCCGGAGCGCATCTCGCTGCGCTTGAGGGACTCCTCGAAGAGGGCGGCAAAGGACTCTCCGCCCATGGCGGACTGGATCTCGGTCATGTGGTTTCCTGAGCCGGCGTGCGCAGCGCTGCTTGCTGGTGCCGGCAGTTCTTGCAACGGGTGTTGCGGGGTTGTGGTGGTACACGTCACCGCACCCGGTGGCCTGCCGGCCGAAGGGAGGTGCGGTGGGCGGAAAAACCGCCGCGGCGGGACTAGGCCCGATACGGCGTGCGCTGTGCCCACCAACCCAGCACGAGTTCGACGGATTCGTCGATCCCGAGCCCGGAGTTGTCGAGCGAGAGCGCATCCTGCGCGGGCTGGAGCGGTGCGGCGCTGCGATTGCGGTCGCGCGCGTCACGCAACTCAAGGTCCGCGCGAAGATCCTCGATTCTAGCCGGAATTCCCTTCGAAATCAATTGCTTATGGCGCCTGAGCGCGCGTTGCTCGGCGCTTGCCGTCAGGAACACCTTCAGCCGCGCGTCGGGAAACACCACCGTGCCCATGTCGCGCCCGTCGGCCACCAGCCCCGGTGGCCGGCGAAACCCGAGCTGCAGGGCATGCAGCGCCTGGCGCACGGCGGGCACGGCTGACACGCGCGAGGCGAGCAGGCCGGCGGCCTCGCTGCGCACGGCATCGGTCACGTCCTGCCCGTCCAGCAGGATGCGCTCGCCCTCGAAGCGCAGGTCCAGCGAGGCTGCCAGCTGCGCGAGCGCCCGAGGATCGTCGAGGTCCACGCCGGCGCGCTCGGCGGCCACGCCGGCGGCGCGGTAGATCGCGCCCGAGTCGAGCTGGGCGTAGCCCAGGGCCTGCGCGAGGCGGGCGGCCAGTGTCCCTTTGCCCGAAGCCGAGGGCCCGTCCACCGCGATCACCGGCACGTCGGCGGCATCGGCTTGCACGAGGCCGAGGAAGGTCTCGAAGTAGTCGGGGAAGGTCTTGGCGACGCAGCCCGGGTCCTCGATGCGCATCGGCACCGGCGGCGCAGCACCCGCGGCCGGGTTGAAGGCCGCCAGCGAGCCGCACATCGCCATGCGGTGGTCGTCGTAGGTGTGCCAGCTCGCGGCGCGCCACGCCGCTGGCGGACGCACCTCGAGCCAATCGGGCCCCTCGTCGACTTCGGCGCCCACCTTGCGCAACTCGCTGGCCATCGCCGCCAGGCGGTCCGTTTCCTTGACGCGCCAGCTCGCGATGTGGGTCAGGCGAGTGGGCCCGTTGGCGTACAGGCCCATCACCGCCAGCGTCATGGCTGCGTCGGGGATGGCGTTGCAGTCGAGCTCGAGCGCGCGCAGCGGCCAGACGCCGCGCGAGATCTCGAGCCAGTTCGGCCCACCCTCCACCTGCGCGCCCATCGCCCGCGCGGCGTCCACGAAGGCGATGTCGCCCTGGATCGATTCCAGCCCCACGCCTTCGATGCGTACACGCCGGCCATCGGTGGCCGCGATCGCGCCCAACGCGACGAAATAGGAGGCGGATGATGCATCGCCCTCCACATGCACCTCGCCCGGTGAGGCGTAGCGGCTGCCGCGCGGCACGGTGAAGCGCGCGTAGCCCTCGCGGCGCACGGCCACCCCGAAGCGCGCCAGCATGTTCAGCGTGATCTCGACGTAGGGCTTGGAGATGAGTTCGCCCTCGACCTCGATCACGAGGTCGCGCTCGCTGGCCACCAGCGGCAGCGAAAGCAGGAGCGCGGTGAGGAACTGGCTCGACACATCGCCGCGCACGCGAATCGGCCGCTCGAGTGCGAGCCCACCCGGCGCCGGCCCCGATACGCGCAGCGGCGGGTAGCCGGGCTGGCCCAGGTCTTCCACCTGCGCGCCGTACTGGCGCAGGGCGTCCACCAGGTCGCCGATCGGGCGCTCGTGCATGCGCGACACACCGGCAAGGTCGAAGCACCCTCCCTGGGTCGCCGTCAGCAGCGCCAGCGCGGCGGCCAGTGGCCGCATCGCGGTGCCGGCGTTACCGAGGAACAGCTGCGCCTCGTGCACGGCCAGGCGCCCCCCCAGGCCCGTCACGTGCCACTGCGCACCCCGCTGCTCGACCCCGCAGCCCAGCGTGCGAAGCGCCTGCAGCATCACGCGCGTGTCGTCGGAGTCCAGCAGGTCGTGCACGATCGTCGTGCCGGCGGACAGGCCCGCCAGCAGCAGCACCCGGTTGGAAATGCTCTTGGAGCCGGGCAGGCGCACCGTGCCTTGCGCACTGTGCAGAGGCGGCAGATCAAGGAAGGGGATCGCGTACATGTGTTCGGGTGGTGCCAGTGCCCGCGGGGGCCTCAGTCTCCGGCATTGCCGGCACCGCGCATGTGCCAGCCGCCGCGGCCTTGCGCGATCGTGGCCAGTCGGGCGTGCAGGGCCGCGGCATCGCCCTTCGCGAGTAGCGCCTCGAGGGAGTCCAGCGCGACCCGGAAGGCCGCCGCCTGCCGCAGCACCTCCTCCCGGTTGGCCAGCAGGATGTCGCGCCACATGGCCGGCTCGCCAGCGGCGATGCGCGTGAAATCACGAAAGCCCGGGCCTGCGAGGTCCAGCAGCGCAGCCCCGTCGGGCCGGCTCGCGATGGAATCGTAGAAGGCATAGGCCAGCAGGTGCGGCAGGTGGCTGACCACCGCAAAGACGCGGTCGTGCGAGTTGGGGTCCATCTGCTGCACCCGCGCGCCCACGCGCTCCCACAGGCTGCGGGCCCGCTGCACGCGCGCCGGGTCATGGCCGGCATCCGGGGTCAGCACCACGAGGCGATCCCGGTACAGGCCCGCGTGCGCGTGATCGACCCCTGCGCGCTCCGCGCCGGCGATCGGGTGCGCGGGCACGAACTGCCGCACCCGATCCCCCAGCGCGGCAGCCGCCGCCTCGACGACATCGCGCTTGGTGCTGCCCACGTCCATGCACAGCGCCTGCGGGTCGAGTGCGTCGCGCAGCGTGGCCAGCACCGCCCCTGTGGCCGCGACGGGCACGGCCAGCAGCACGAGATCGCTCCCTCGCGCGGCCTCATCCGGGCTGTCGGCCACTTCGTCGATGACCCCGAGGGCGCGCGCACGCTCGGCCGTGGCGCGAGCCCGGCTGTGGCCGACGATGCGGCGCACCTGGCCTGCCTCGCGCAGCGCAAGTGCGAAGCTGCCGCCCATGAGGCCGCAACCGATGACCCCGAGTTGCCCGACCATCACACCGGACTCAGCGGGGGTCGACGGGGTAGGCGCCCAGCACCTTGAAGAACGCGCAGGTGGTGCGCAGCTCGGCCAGGGCGCCCGCCACGCGAGGGTCGTCGGGGTGGCCTTCGAGATCGATGTAGAAGTAGTACTCCCACTGCCCGGATCGCGCCGGGCGCGACTCGAAGCGCGTCATCGACACACCGTGCTGCTTCAGCGGCACGAGCATGTCGTGCACCGCGCCGGGCCGGTTGCGGACCGACACCACGAGGCTCGTGCAGTCGTGCCCGCTCGCACTCGGAGCGGGATGCTCGGCCGGCAGCGCCACGACGGCGAAGCGCGTTCGGTTGTGTGCGTCGTCCTGGATGGCGGGGGCGGCCACGTGCAGCCCGAACTCGCTGGCCGCGCGATCGCCGGCCAACGCCGCGAGCTCGGGGTCGAGTGCAGCCAGGCGCGCGCCTTCGGCATTGCTGGCCACCGGCCGGCGCTCGGCCTGCGGCAGGTTCTGCGACAGCCACGCGTGGCACTGGGCGAGCGCCTGCGGGTGCGCGAGCACGGCCTGGATGCCATCGAGCCCGGCACGTGTGCGCAGCAGGTTGTGGCGCACGAGCAGGCTGGTCTCGCCGATGATCGACAGCGGCGTGTGCAGCAGCAGGTCCAGCGAGCGCGCCACGACCCCTTCCGTGGAGTTCTCCACCGGCACCACGCCGAAGTCGGCTGCGCCGGCACTCGTGGCGCGAAACACCTCGTCGATGCTGGCGCAGGGCACGCGCAGGATCGACGACCCGAAATAGCCCAGCGCTGCCTGTTCACTGAAGGTTCCGGCCGGCCCGAGGTAGGCCACCCGCGTCGGGGTCTCCAGCGCCCGGCAGGCCGACATGATCTCGCGCCAGATGGGCGCCACGCTGTCGTCGCGCAGCGGCCCCGCGTTGGCCGACTCGAGCGAGGCGATCACCTGGGCCTCTCTCTCAGGCCGGAAGACCGGGGAGGCTTCGCGCTTCTTGAGCTCGCCCACCTCCAGCGCGATGCGCGCGCGCCGGTTCAGGAGCGCCAGCAGTTCGCGGTCGACGGTGTCGATCTGCTCACGCAGCGAATGGAGTGTCGCGTCCATCAGGCGGCCTCGGGCCCGGTGCCGTCGGGGCTGCCGGTGCCGGCTGCGCCGCCGGGGTCGCTGCTGCCGTCGGCGCTTCCGTCCGCAGCCGGTTCCCCGCCCGCGTCGTTCTCGACGATGCGCTGCAGCCCGCTGAGCTTGGATCCATCATCCAGCGCAATGAGCTTGACGCCCTGGGTTGCGCGGCCGAGTTCGCGCATCTCCGCCACCCGCGTGCGCACCAGCACACCGCGGTCGGTGATGAGCATGATCTCGTCGGCCGGTCGTACCAGCGTGGCCGCCACGACACGGCCGTTGCGCTCGGTCTGCTGGATCGCGATCATCCCCTTCGTGCCACGGCCATGGCGCGTGTACTCGACGATGCTCGTGCGCTTGCCAAAGCCGTTTTCGGTGGCGGTAAGCACGCTTTGCGTCTCGTCCTCGGCCACGAGCATGGCGATCACGTTCTGCCCGTCCTCGAGCATCATGCCGCGAACCCCGCGTGCGGTGCGGCCCATCGGGCGCACGTCGTCCTCGTCGAAGCGCACGGCCTTGCCGCCATCCGAGAAGAGCATCACATCGTGCTTGCCATCGGTGAGCGCCGCGCCGATCAGGTAGTCGCCCGCGTCGAGGTCC
>CAILKA010000431.1 GCA_903834645.1 uncultured beta proteobacterium | reverse complement strand
AGGCCGTGGCGCGCGAGCGCCGCCTCGCTGGCTAGCAGCATCGCGCAGGCGCCGTCGTTGACGCCGCTGGCGTTGCCGGCGGTCACCGTGCCGTCAGGCCGCACCACGCCCTTGAGCTTGACCAGTGCCTCGAGTGACGTCTCGCGCGGGTGCTCATCCTTCGAGACGACGATGGCCTCGCCCTTCTTCTGCGGGATCGTCACGGGCGTGATCTCGCCCTCGAAGAAGCCGGCCTTCTGCGCCGCCACGGCCTTGAGCTGGGAGGCCAGCGCCATGCGGTCCTGCGCCTCGCGCTCGATCTTGAAGTCCGATGCGACGTTCTCGGCCGTCTCGGGCATCGAGTCCACGCCGTAGGCGGCCTTCATGGCGGGGTTGACGAAGCGCCAGCCGATGGTGGTGTCGTAGATGGCGTTGGCGCGGCTGAAGGCGCTCTCGGCCTTGGGCATCACGAAGGGGGCGCGGCTCATGCTCTCCACGCCGCCGGCGATCATCAGCTCGGCCTCGCCGGCCTTGATCGCGCGCGCGGCCGTGCCCACCGCGTCCATCCCGGAGCCGCACAGGCGGTTCACGGTGGAGCCGGGCACTTCCTTGGGCAGCCCGGCCAGCAGCGAGGCCATGTGGGCGACGTTGCGGTTGTCCTCGCCGGCCTGGTTGGCGCAGCCGTAGATGACATCGGCCACTGCGGCCCAGTCGAGCTTGGGGTGGCGTGCCATCAGGGCGCGCAGCGGCACGGCGCCCAGATCGTCGGTGCGCACCGAGGAGAGCGCGCCGCCGTAGCGGCCGATGGGGGTGCGCAGGGCGTCGCAGATGTAGGCGTGGGTCATGCTGAACTCCGGACGTTGTTCGGTGAGGGAGGCAAGTGTGCCGCTGATGCCCCCTGGGCCCGCCGCAGCCACGGGCTCACGCGGTAGCGCTCGCCGCGGTATTCGGCGTCCAGCGCCTCGAGAACGCCCACGACGCCCGCCACGCTCCAGCCGGCCAGCCACTCGAAGGGCCCGGCGGGGTAGTTCACGCCGAGCTTCATGGCGGCATCGGCCCCCTCGGGGCTGCATACGCCTTGCAACACGGCATCGGCCGCCTCGTTGACGAGCATCGCCACCGTGCGTGCCACGATGAGCCCCGGGGCATCGGCCAGCGGAAGTGGCGCCAGGCCGAGCGCGGCGAGCCACGCGGCTGCCTGCGAGGCCCAGGTGGAATGGGCTTGGGGTGCGACCGAGTAGGCCAGCGCCGTGCCCGGCGCCACCGGCAGCACGAGCGGGCGGTCGAACACCGCCACGTCGGCCACGCCCAGCGCCTGCGCCACCACGCGAGCCGGGCGGCCGTCCGTGAGAACGAGGCGCGCACCATCGATGGCCAGGCCGGTCCAACCGCTGTCTTGGATACGCGCGGGCCCCCAACCCTGCGGGGCGAGCGCCGTCGTGGCGGCCTGCTCGAGCCAGTCGGCCACCGGGCCGCTGCCGTGCACCACCACCTCGCGCGCCGTGGCCGGCGCCTCGTGCACGGCCACGGGCAGCGCCGGCATGCCAGCGGGGTAGGCGTAGAAGCCCTGGCCGCTCTTGCGGCCGAGCAGCCCGCCGGCCACCATCTCGCGCTGCACGAGCGAGGGCACGAAGCGCTTGTCGTAGAAGTTGGCCTCGTACACCGAGTTCGTCACGGCGTAGTTGGTGTCGTGGCCGATCAGGTCCATCAGCTCGCACGGGCCCATGCGAAAGCCCGCCGCGCGCAGGCAGGCGTCGAGCACCTGCGGCGTGGCGGCCTGCTCCAGCAGCAGCGCGAGCGTCTCCGCGTAGTAGGGCCGCGCGATGCGGTTGACGATGAAGCCGGGCGTGGAGCGCGCGTGCACCGGCACCTTGCCCCAGGCCTTGGCCAGCGCGAAGATCGCCTCGGCCACCCCGCAGTCGGTCTGCAGCCCCGACACCACCTCGACGAGCTTCATAAGCGGCACGGGGTTGAAGAAGTGCATGCCCACCAGGCGCTGCGGGCGCTTCAGCCCGTTGGCAATGGCCGTCACCGAGATCGAAGAGGTGTTGGTGGCGAGCACGGCGTCTTCGCCCAGCACCCGCTCGAGCTCGGCAAAGAGCGCGCGCTTGGCCTCCAGGTTTTCGACGATGGCTTCCACCACGAGCCGGGCACCCGAGGCGGCAGCCAGCTCGCTCACCGGCTCGATGCGCGCCAGCGCCTGCTCGGCCAGCGCCGGGTCCATCCGGCCCTTGGCCACGAGGGCGGCCAGGCTCGATTGCAGCTTCGCCTTCGCATCCGTGGCTGCACCGGCGCGCGCGTCGTGCAGGAACACGGGGTGGCCGGCCTGCGCCGCCACCTGGGCGATGCCGCTGCCCATGATGCCGGCGCCCACGACGAGCACCGGCGCGCCGGCCAGGGTGGAGAGGGTCATGTCGGGATCCAGTTCGCAGGCCGCTTGGAGAGGAAGGCGTCGAAACCCTCGCGCGCCTCGTCGGTGCCGCGCACGCGGCTGATGGTCTGCGCCGTGAGCTCGACCACCTCCGGGGTGATCGGGCCCACCTCGAGTTGCGCAAAGAGCGCCTTGATCTCGCGCTGCGCGCCCGGCCCGCCTGCGAGCAGTTCGCGCACCACGGTGTCCACCGTGGCGTCCAGCGCGTCGCTGGCCACCGCGTGGTGCACGAGCCCGATGCGCAGCGCCTCCTGCGCGTCGATGCGCGTGGTGGTCAGCGCCAGGCGCCGGGCCTGGCGCTTGCCGACCGCGTTGGTCACGTAGGGGCCGATGACGGCGGGCAGGATGCCGAACTTGGCCTCGCTCACCGAGAAGCTCGCCCCCTCGGCGGCCACCGCCACGTCGCAGGCGCAGGCCAGGCCCACGCCGCCGCCCAGCGCCGCCCCCTGCACGCGCGCCACCACGGGCTTGGCGCAGGCCTCGATGCGCGCGAGCATGCCGGCAAAGCGCCGCGCGTCCTGCAGGTTCCACTCGCGCGAGGCTTCGCTGGCGCGCCGCATCCACTGCAGGTCGGCGCCGGCGCTGAAGTGCCGGCCCTCGCCAGCCAGCACGATGACACGCACGGCGTCGTCGGCGATCAGCTGCGCGAAGGCCTCGTCGAGCTCACCGATCATCGTCTCGTCGAAGGCGTTGAACACCTCCGGGCGGGCCATCGTCAGCTGCGCCACGCCCGGGGCGCGCGGGCGGATGTTCAGGGTCTGGAAGTTGCTCATGCGGGGATTCTCCACGCCTGGCCAGGCGGGCCTGCTGTACGGGGCGAACGGCGCTGCCGGCCCCCAGTGCACGGGGCCGGCTCGACGCTCAATAGGTTTCCAGGTGCAGCCGGCCTTCGCGCTTGAGTGCGGCGCCCACCGTGTCCCAGTCCAGCCCCGCCTGCGCGGCCACATCGCGCAGCGCGAGCACCACGCCCTCTTCCATGGCCTTCAGGCCGCAGACGTAGAAGTAGGCGTTCGGGTCGGTCAGCAGCTGGGCGAGGTCGGCCGCGCGCTCGCGCATCGCGTCCTGCACGTATTTCCGGGGCTGGCCCGGGGTGCGGGAGAAGGCGAAGTGGATGTCGATGAAGTCGTGCGGCAGGTTCTGCAGCGGCCCGAAGTAGGGCAGCTCCTCCTTCGTGCGGGCGCCGAAGAAGAGCATGAGCTTGCCGCCTTCGAACTTGCCGCTCGACCGCAGCCGGCGCCGCCACTCCGTCATCGCCCGCATCGGCGCGCTGCCCGTGCCGGTGCAGATCATCACGATGTGGCTCTTCGGGTGGTTGGGCATCAGGAAGCTCGAGCCGAAGGGCCCGATCACCTGCACCTTGTCGCCCACCTGCAGGTCGCACATGTAGTTGCTGCCCACGCCACGCACCGGGTTGCCCTGGTGGTCCTCCAGCACGCGCTTGATGGTGAGAGAGAGGTTGTTGTAGCCCGCTCGCTCGCCGTTGCGCGGGCTCGCGATCGAGTACTGGCGCGGGTGGTGCGGGCGGCCGTTGGCGTCCGTGCCCGGGGGCACGATGCCGATCGACTGGCCTTCGAGCACGGGGAAGGGCATCGCGCCGAAGTCGAGCACGATGTGGTGCGTGTCGTAGTCCTTGCCGACTTCCGTCACCCGCACGTTGCCGGTGCAGGTGGCCGTGATCGTCTTCTCGGCGGCCTTCGGGCCGTAGAGGTTGGTGTAGGCGTGCGCGGCCGACCAGGGCGGCAGCGTGGCGCCGTACTGCGCGCTCGAGAAGGCGGCCTCGCCTGTGGCGGCGGCCGGCAGCGTCGGCTGCACCGGCTCCGTGGCCGAGGCGGCGTCAGGGGCCACGCCGGCTGCGGCCAACTCCTGGGCGCTCAGCTCGGCCGGGAGCTCGTCCCAGCCCAGCTGCTCCTCCAAGCTGTAGGCGCGCACTACCGGCATCGTGCGCCAGTTGTCGATCGAGCCGGTGGGGCAGGGCGGCACGCAGGCCATGCAGAAGTTGCACTTGGAGGCATCCACCACGTAGTTGCGCGAATCGTGCGTGATCGCACCCACCGGGCAGGTGGCCTCACAGGTGTTGCAGCGGATGCAGATCTCGGGGTCGATCAGGTGCTGCTTGATGACGGCGCCTTCGGCCATGTCCATGTCT
>CAILKA010000430.1 GCA_903834645.1 uncultured beta proteobacterium | reverse complement strand
GTGTAGCCGGAGTTGGCGAAGTCGTACATCGCCCAGCCGAAGACCTCGCGCTTGCGCACGCCGGGGTTGAGCGCGTCCTGGGGGAAGAGGGCCATGGTGTGCGAGGGGCGAGGCGGCTGCAGGAGCGCAGTATCGGCGCAATGGGCGCGCCTTGTCGCGCTGTGGTCAGCCTGGGATGGGGGTGGCAGGTGTCGCCGCCGCGCGGCTGTGCAGGAGCGCATCGACGCTGTAGACGGCCAGGCCGGCCCAGATGCAGGCAAAGCCCACGATGCGGTCGTTGTCGAAGGGCTCGTGGAAGACCCAGATGCCCAGCACCAGCTGCAGCGAGGGCGAGAGGTACTGCAGCAGCCCGACGGTGGCTAGCGGCAGCCGGCGCGCGCCGGCCGCAAACAGCAGCAGCGGAAGCGCCGTGAGCGGGCCGGCGAGCACGAGCAGACCCACGAGGCCAGTGTCCCCGCTGGCCAGCGCGCCGTGGCCGGATGCCGTCCAGAAGATCAAGGCTGGCACGACGATCGGCGCGACGACGAGGTTCTCGATCGTGAGCCCCTCGAGCGCGCCCAGCGAGGCAGTCTTGCGGATCAAGCCGTAGATCGCGAAGGTTCCCGCCAGCACGAGCGCGATCCATGGCAGCCGCCCCGTCTGCCAGGTGAGCCACAGCACGCCCGCGGCAGCCAGCGCCACGGCAGCCCACTGCGGCCGGCGCAGCCGCTCGTGCAGCACGAGCACGCCCAGCATCACGTTGAGCAGCGGGTTGATGAAGTAGCCCAGGCTGGCCTCCACCACATGGCCGTTCTGCACCGCGTAGACGTAGACGAACCAGTTGCCCAGCAGCAGCGCAGCGCTGCCGGCGAAGACGAGGATGCGCCGCGGCTCGCGCGCCACCTCGCCCAGCCAGGCCCAGTGGCGCCGCAGCGCCAGGATGCCCAGCAGGAACACCACCGACCACACGCAGCGGTGCAGCACCATCTCGGAGGCCGGTACCGCGCCCAGGGCCCGGAAGTACAGCGGGAAGGTGCCCCACATCGCGAAGGCGAGGGTGCAATAGAGGAAGCCGGGATTCATGCGCGGGCGCATTGTCCGCCACGCGCGCAGGCCGTCCTGCGGGCGGTGCACCGCGTCGTGCGGGCAAGGGGCCACGGCCTGCCTACACTGGGCGCCTGCGGCCCGTCCAGCCCTGCCTGTTGCCCACAGAACGTCCCCCCACTTCGGAGACCCCCATGCTCGACCCCCAGGCCCGTGCCCTCATCGACCTGATGATCGAAAAGGGCGTGCCGCCCACGCACACGCTCACGCCGGCGCAGGCGCGCGCCTTCTACCGCGACCGCCGCACCTTCACGCAGCCCGAGCCGCCTGCCATGGCGCAGGTGCGCGAGCTGCGCGCGGGGGAGGTGCCGCTGCGCCTGTACCGGCCGGCGGGCACGTCGGGCAGCGAGCGGCTGCCGGTGCTCGTCTACTTCCACGGCGGGGGCTGGACGATCGGCGACCTGGACACGCACGACGTGCTGTGCCGCCAGCTTGCGCAGGCCTCGGGCGCAGCAGTGGTGTCGGTGGACTACCGGCTCGGGCCGGAGCAGCGCTTCCCGGCGGCGGTGGACGACTGCGTGGCGGCCACGCGCTGGGTGCGCGCACAGGCGGACGCGCTCGCACTCGATGCCTCGCGCCTGGCGGTGGGCGGCGACAGCGCAGGCGGCAACCTCGCGGCCGTGGTGTGCCTGGTGCTGCGCGAGGGGGGGGAACCGCTGCCAGCCTTCCAGCTGCTGATCTACCCGGCCACCGACATGCGCGCGGTGGCGCCCTCTCACACCAGCAACGGCCAGGGCTACCTGCTCACGCGCGACAGCATCGCCTACTACCGCGGCCACTACCTGGCCGATGCGACGCAGTGGACCGACTGGCGCGCCTCGCCGCTGCTGGCCTCCGATCACCGGGGGCTGCCGCCCGCGCTCGTGCTCACCGCCGGTTTCGACCCGCTGCGCGATGAAGGCCTGCAGTACGCCAACGCGCTGTCGGCTGCGGGCGTGCCCGCGCAGTACGTGTGCTTCGAGCGCCAGATCCACGGCTTCATCACGATGGGGCGGCTGCTGGAGGAGGCGAACACGGCGGTGGAGCTGTGCGCGGGGGCGCTGCGCCGGGCCTGGCGGGGCTGAGCGCACGGGCGCCGGGCAAGCCCGGTGCAGCCGGCTGGGGTGTCGGCCTGTTGCGCTGCCCTGTTGCGCCTGCTGATAGACAGAAGATACTGTATGCATATACAGTATCTTCGTGGCACTTTCTCCTGAACTTCCGGCGCCTGTCGCCGCCGAGACCTGGCACCCCGCGCTGTGGCGCGCCAGCCAGCTTGGCCACCGGGCGCAGGCAGCCCTGCCCTCGGGCTTCGCGGCGCTCGATGCCGAGCTGCCGGGTGGCGGCTGGCCCAGGCGTGCGCTGGCCGAGCTGCTGCTGCCGCACGCCGGCGTGGGCGAGATGCGGCTGCTGGCCCCGGCGCTGGCGGCGCTGACGCGCGCCGGGCAGCGCGTGCTGTGGGTCGATCCGCCTGCGGCGCCTTGTGCACCCGCGCTCGAGCAGCTGGGCCTGGACGTACGCCGGCTCGTCGTCGTGCACGGCCGCGACGGCCCGCGCGGGGCCCGGGCACGTCGGTTGCTGGGCGCCGCCGACGTGCTGTGGGCGCTGGAACAGGCACTGGCCAGCGGCGAGCTCGGTGCGGTGCTGGCCTGGCTGCCCGAGCCGCTGCGCGCGGACGCGCTGCGCCGGCTGCAGCTGGCTGCGCAGGCACACGACGGGCCGGTGTTCGTGTTCCGCGAACTGGCGGCGCGGCTGCGGCCGAGTGCCGCGCCGCTGCGGCTGGCGCTGCATGCGGCCGGGCCCGATGCGCTGTCGGTGCACGTGCTCAAGCGCCGCGGGCCGGCGCTCGAGCGGTCCGTCCGGCTCGAGCTGGCACCGGTGCTGCCGCCATCGGCGCGCCGGCGCGCCGAGGCGGCCAGCAGCCCGGCGGCGGTGGCCCGGGCGCCCGAGCCGACCGTGCCTGCAGCGCGGCATCGTGCATGAGACGGGAGAGCCCGCCGTGCTGTGGATCGCCCTGCACCTGCCGGCCTTGCCGCTGGAATCCTTCGCTGCCACGCTCGGGGCGGCCGAGCCGGTGCCGTTGGCGCTGCTGGATGGCCGCGGCCGGCTCATGGCCGTGAATGCGGTGGCTGCGGCAGCCGGCGTGCAGCCAGGCATGCGGCGTGCCACCGCGCTGGCGCTGGCCCCCTCGCTCGTGCTCGGGCGCGCCGATGCCGGGCGCGACGCGCAGGCGCTGCAGGCGGTGGCGCATGCCGCGCTGGGCTTCACCCCGGCCGTGACGCTGCAGGGTGCCGACACGGTGCTGCTGGAG